>CAZIWS010000018.1:0-11523 GCA_964543175.1 uncultured Candidatus Saccharibacteria bacterium | reverse complement strand
GATGAACTGAAAAAATAATTGGTTTTTTATATTCTTTCGCTAATAAATTTAAACTATCACACAAATTCATAAAATTTACCTTAGAATCAACATTTTCCTCTCTATGTGAACTAATTACAAAATATTCCTTTTGTTTTAAAGATAATTTATTCAAAATATCACTCTTTTCTATTTTATCTTTATATTTATCCAAAAGTTCTTTCATTGAAGAACCAGTTTTAATAATTGTTTCTGATCTAATTCCTTCCGCCATTAAATATCTCCTAGCGTGTTCAGTTAAAACCATATTAATATCACTTAAATGGTCGACGACTTTTCTGTTTAATTCTTCAGGAACTCTTTGATCATAACATCTATTACCAGCCTCCATATGAAACACTGGTATTTTTCTTCTTTTTGCTGATATTACAGATAAACAACTATTAGTATCACCATAAAATAAAATTGCATCTGGCTTTTCTTTTTCCATTACTTTATCCGATTTAGATATTATATTTCCAATTGTATCTGCCAAACTTTCACCAACCGCCTCCAAAAAATAATCTGGCTTTCTAATACCTAATTCTTTAAAAAAAATTCCATTAAGCTCATAATCATAATTTTGACCAGTATGGACAATAATATGTTCAGTATATTTATCCAATTCCTGCATCACTAATGCAAGTTTAATAATTTCCGGTCTAGTACCAACTATTGTCATTACTTTCATAAGCAAATTATACAGCTAAACCTTAGTTTAGTTCATCTTTTAATAATTCTGATAAACTCTATTGTATGAGACAGTCAAAAATCAAACTTTCTAAAAAATATTCAAATAATCAAGACATTAAAAATAAAGACAAAAATATTAATATAATCGACAATATAAATGAGTCACTTGAATTAATAAAATTTTCTAAAGGTCATTTAAAAGGCGTTAATTTATATCTTACAAAAACATATTATAATAATGTTTTTTCACAAGGAGAATATGATGAACAACTTTTTGATGATTTTCAAAAAAATACCAATTGTAAAGAAACAATTTTAGATGTTGGTGGTTTTATGGGTGTAAGTAGTCTACTTTTTTCAAAAATAGCTGGTTCAAATTCTAAAATAATTTCTTTTGAACCAAACCCATACAATTTAGATCGAATGTTGTTAAATTTTTCTAAAAATCCACAATTAAGCAAAAATATTTCTGTCGCTAATATTGCCATCAGTAATAAAATCGGAATCACAGAATTATTATTATCGAGCAATATAGATAATGGATATAGTAGTACATCAAGATTATTAGATACTCATGTCGAACACACTCAAGAACATTTAAGAGATATTGGATTTTTTAAGAAAGAAGTTTATCAAAACACAATTGATCAGTATGTGGCTGATACAAAAATAATACCAAATATTATTAAGGTTGATATAGAAGGAGCAGAACATTTATTTTTATTAGGAGCACAAAAAACTTTAAAAAAATATTCTCCTATCTTATATATTGAATTACACTCACAATATTGTGCTTTAAAATGTACTGAAATTATGGATGCATTAGGTTATGATAACACCATTCTTTTTGAAGAACCAGATAATCGAATATTAGTAAAATACTATAAAGACAATACAAAAAAATGTCTAAATGATACAAATATAAATGAATTAGAACAAAAAATTATCAAAGATAAAATAATTACATTAGAAAATAAAACAAATAAACTCAATAATAAAAATACAGAATTAGAAAATAAAATTATTTTGATTAATAATGAAAAGAATGACCTTCTAAATGAAAAAGAAAAGATAAAAAATCAAAAAATAAAATTAGAAGACGAAAAAAATAAGTTAAATAGTAAATTTTTAAAGATAGAAAAATATTTAATAAAACTAATCAACAATCCAATTATTAAAACTGAAATTAAAATATTTAGATTATTTAAAAAAATATTTAATTAGTCTTAATCAAATACTTTTTTACTAAACTAAATTTAGATACAAGGGGTTTTACCTTACTTCTGATACTTTTAGGAATAATTTTATCAATTTTATAAAAACAAATTAAAAGGCCATCTTTTATTTTTCTTTTATATTTTCCATGTAATATTTTATTAAAAACATTTATAAAATTATTTGAAGACGAAACACTATTTGTTTGACTATTTTCAAGACAACTCTGCGGCTCAACCATCATATATTTCTTTAATTGGTCCAATAAATAATTATCTTCATCAGTCATGATATGCCTTTTAATTGCTTCTTTATACACTTTTATTATTTTATCTACATAAATATCTTTGTCATAAGTTTTTTTTGCAAACTCTAAGCATTTTTTTGCCCTGTCATTTCTTTCCTTATCATGATCAATATAATATTGTACTGTTTTTAAATATTCATCTTTGTCTCTTTTTACTGACACTCCACATTCTGGTGCATTAACAGTATCTGGCAGGGCAGTACCGTCAAGAACAATAGGTAAAACTCCACAACTCATCACTTCAGCCACCATCATTCCAAAACTATCAGCTTTAGATGGTGCTAAAAATAAATCAGTTATATTGTAAATTTTAGCCAACAAATTATCGTCTTTAACCCAACCGAAAGATTTATACTCAAATTTAATTTTGTCTTTATTGTTAAAATCACCAGCTAACAGTAGTAAATATATTTTTCTTTTTGTTTTTAATTTTTCCAATACATATTCAATATAATCCATTCCTTTAAACTCTGAATAATCACATCGAAAAGTTACTACAAATACTTCTTTTGGTATATTTAATTCTTTCTTAGCTTCTGCTTTATTAATTGGTTTAAAAATTTCTTGATCAATACCAAACGGAATTAAGTGTATTTTTTTTCCTTTAAAAATAGGGGATTTTTCAACTTTTTCTTTCATCCATTTTGAAGCTACAATTACATCAAAACTAGAATTTTGAATTGCCTGTTTCTTTATTTCAAAATTCAGTGCTGAATTATCCTTATCCAATCCAAAATGTGAATCAAGATAAGTGCAATCTCCACATTGTGTTTTCCATTTTTCACAATCATAATGATGAATACAATGCCCACCCAAAGCCCAAGGGTCATGCAACGTCCAAACAATAGGTTTTAATCTGGTCATAATAGGCAATAATTGAAGATCAAAAATATTATTGTGAACCAAATGAAAATGAGCAATGTCAGTTTTTAAAAAAAGTTCATTATATAAAATATCATAAGCAATTGGATTTAAAATTGAGTTAAAAGAATATTTATTTTGAATATCTAAAACATTTTGTTTAATCAATTCTCTATCTTTTTTTTCTCCAGCTATAAAATAGGTATTTTCATCATCTGATTCTTTATTCCATACTAAATGGCTAGAATTAATAAATTTTTCCCTTAAATATAAATGTAAATTATGTCCATTAAACTTATTTCCAATTAAATCATTATCTCCAATCTGAACATTTTTTATAAAATTAATATTAAAAATGTTTTTTTCTAAATTAGATCCCAATGAACGAACATTATACGATATGGGAAAACTTTTACTAAATATTCTATTTATTCTATTTTCAGCATCATATATAGCATTACAAAATTCATCATAATTCCAATTCCACTTCTTCTTACAAGAAATTAGCATGTTTTTCATCCATCTCAAACAATCCTCTTTATTAAAACTTAGAAAAACATCTTTATTTTTTTTAAAAAAAATAGAAAAGTCAGTAAAACAACTATGAAATTTTGGAGGTACTTTTGAGGTAATTGCACTTGAAAAAGCATTACTCACCTTAATAGAATTAGCGCAAGATAATTCTAAATTATTGTTAGATATATTTTTATCATGGATCCTATATTTATAAAGAATTTTAGGAATTTGATATGGTTTAGTATAAAGTACAATTTTGCTTAAAAAGTTATAATCTTCAGCTGTAACAAATTTATCATCAAAATAAATTTTATGTTTTTTTAAAATTTCGCTTCTAAACATTGTTGGTGCATTTGAAATTGGATTTAACCATATAAATAACCATTCCAACGGAATATTAACATTATAATAAAGTTTTTCAGGTAAATCTTTTCCTTCTTTATCAATACTAGACATATACACCGAACACATTCCATATTTCTCATTTTTTTCTAAAAAACAAACCTGTTCTTCTAATCTATTTTCAATGGAAATATCATCACTATCCATTCTAGTAATATAATCACCCCTAGCGATATTTAAACCAATATTCATCGTTTTTGAAATCCCTTGATTCTTATCACTTTTAATAGCCATTATTCTAAAATCAATACTTTTATAATCATTAATAATTTTCCAAGTACTATCAACCGAACCATCATCAATAATAATTAATTCAAAATCACAAAAAGTTTGGCTCAAGATACTATCAATTGCTTCTTTCAAATATTTTTCAGAATTATAACAAGGCATAACGATAGATACTTTTGGTTTATTTTTTAAAGAATTTTCTGCAAGTTTTTTTGCAAAAACATAAGCCTCATTATAACCAGAAGCTTTCATTTGTTCCGCCATTTTAAAATAAAAATTAAACTCTGATTTTTCAATTGTCTTCATTTCATTAATAGGAATATTTTCTATCATCTTTATCCAAAGCTTATTAGACTCTTTTAAAAATAAATTACTTACCTTAGTACCTTGATCCTTATGTAATCTATATTTTATTAATACTTTCGGTAAAAAAATCACCTTACATTTAGAAAACATCCTAAACCACATATCATAATCGTTGGAAGTTCTTAATTTTTCATTAAAAAATCCTATTTCCTTAAAACAAGATTTCTTAATTAACATTGAACAACCATTTACCAAACCTTTTAATACTGGATATAACCCATTATTTAAATTTTCTATACTATGATATTGCTCGTGATTTGTAAAACCAATGGTTTTAGATTTCTCATTAACAAACTCCACATTAGAATATAATACATCAATATCACACTGATACTTATTAATAAAAACCACTTGAGTATCTATTTTTTCTGGATAATATTCATCATCGTGAGATAACCAAGATATGTATTGCCCTCTTGCCTTTTTAATACCATAATTTAATGCCGATGCAACTCCACCATTTTTCTTTTTAAAATATCTCAACTTATTTCCATATTCCTTAATTATTTTTTCAGAATCATCGGTTGAGCCATCATTTACAATGATAACTTCAAAATTTTCATAAGTTTGAGATAAAGCACTATCTACAGCTTTTTTTAAATATTTTGAACCATTAAACACTGGAATAATAATTGAAACCATTAATGGAAATAATTTATTTTTATACTTTTTGAGTAATATTTCTTTGTTGGATAGATTACTCTCCCTTAATAATTCAGCTAAATAAAGATATATTGATTTTCTTGTAACATATTTGCAATCTAAAACATCCTTAGGTATTAATTTTTGCGAAAAATAATATTCAAACCATATTAATACTTCATCTATCGATTTATATCTATCCACAGAAATTCCACCTGAATGAACTCTCCAATTAGCAAGATATTTATTTAAATGAAAAAAATTACCACTCAATGCCATATTCCAATACATTACCGTATCATTAATATAATGATATTTACTATCTTTAATTTTTTTCCAATTTTGAAAAGGTTTTTTTCTAATAAAAGTTCCAGGAGTAGCACATTCACACGAATAATAACCTAACAAATCTAAGAAATTCCAATCAGTAGTTTTTATTTCTTTTATTATATTTCTATTAGAATCTATAAAATAAAAATTTGGATAAACTACTACAATATCTTCTTTATTATCTAAAACTTTAACCATTTCAGAAAATAATTTAGGTAAAATTGGATCATCAGAATTAACTTGAGTAAAATATTCACCCTTTGCCATACTCCACCCCCAATTAACAGTTTCTGCCTCACTTTGGTTTTCATGATAAAAATATTTGACTCTCTTATCTTTTAAATATGGTTTAACAATTTTCGCTGTGTTGTCAGTAGAACCATCATCTAAAATTAAATATTCAAAATCTTTATAATCCTGTTTTAAAACACTTTCTATTGTTTCTTTAATAAAATCAGCCCGATTATAAGTTGGAGTTATAACAGTAATTTTGGGTAATTTGTTTTCCATTCTAATAAGTTATTTAGACTTTAATTCATTTTGAATAAAATCTAATTTAAGTAATTTTTCTACAACCTCATCCACAGTTAATCTTTTTGTATTATGAGAAGTGTAATCTTCTTCTTTTGAAATTTCTTTATCTCCTTGAGTAAAATATTTTGCATAATTTAAATCTCTACCATCAACAGGAACCTTAAAAAATCCTCCAAGATCTTCCGCTTTTGCCATTTCTTCTCGATTTACTAAAGTTTCATACAACTTTTCACCATGACGAGAGCCAATTACTTTAATTTTATTTTTAGCCTTAAATATTTTTTGTAAAGCTATAGCCAAGTCCATGATTGTTGATGCTGGTGCTTTTTGTACAAAAATATCACCACTTTTTGCATTTTCATAAGCATATAAAACTAAATTTACTGATTCATCTAAAGACATTAAAAATCTAGTCATATTTGGATCTGTTACTGTAATATCTTTATTTTCTTTAATCTGTTTCACAAAAAGGGGAATGACAGACCCTCGTGATGCCATCACATTTCCATATCTAGTTGCACAAAAAGTTGTTTGATTACAATCTACAGATCTTGCTTTTGCCATCATTAATTTTTCCATTAACGCTTTAGTCATTCCCATTGCATTAACTGGATATACTGCCTTATCAGTACTCAAAACTATTACTTTTCCAACTTTGTTATTCTCGGCTGCGTTCAAAACATTGTTTGCTCCAATTATATTTGTTTTAACAGCTTCCATTGGAAAAAACTCACAAGAAGGCACTTGTTTTAATGCTGCTGCATGAAACACAAAATCAACTCCACACATTGCCTTATTTATACTTTCATAATCCCTAACATCGCCAATAATAAATTTTACCTTAGAATCACAAATCTCATTTCTCATTTTATCCTGTTTTTCTTCATCACGACTAAAAACACGAATTTCACCAATATCAATATTGTTTAAAAAATATCTCAACATTCTATTACCAAAAGATCCAGTTCCTCCAGTAATAAGTAAAGTTTTGTTTTTAAAACTTATTTGTTTTTTCATAATTTTCTCTTTTATTTTTATAAAAATTTGACTCTTGAAAATCATTATACATCTCAATCACCAAATCTTCCCACTTTAGTGGCTGATAATTAATTTTTTTTCTTAAAATATCAGAATTTAATGATCTGTCTATCTTTACAACTTCATCTGCTTCAATTTTTATATTTTTTTTATAAACATCAGTTATTATTTTTAATAAATCATATTTAGAAATTGGATTAACCGATATCTGATACAAACCACACAATTCTTCATTTAGAATAATTTTTTCAGCCAATAACTTAGCAAATTCCAAAGTAGTAAAACCAGAAAAAATTGCTTTCTTATAACCTTTAACTAAATTTTCTTGACTCAAAAACCAATTCAAAAGACTAAGATTTGAATTTAACTCATGACCAATTATTGAAGTTCTAAGTGTTAATGTATTTTTTTTATCTTTTACTTCTCCTAAAAATTTAGTCATCCCATAAACATCATGGCAAGTTGGCAAATCTGTTTCTTTATAGTTTCCTTTTTGACCATCAAAAACACAATCTGTAGCAATAGTAATAAATCTACAATCATTTTTCTCACATAAGTCTGCCACTAAATTTGGGAATAAAGCATTTATATTAATACTATTAATAGTATCTTTAACTTCTTTGTTTTGTTTTATTATTCCAATGCAGTTAATTATTACATTAGGTCTGTTTGTTTTAATTAAATTTTCTACTGTATCAATTTTATCTGCATAAATACCTTCAATAATCTTATTTTCAAACTTAGAAGGTAAACAATCATAAAGACTACTTTTGTTAGTAACTGTGCCGTAAACATCGAAATCATTATAATTAGATAAAATTTCCAATACTTTATGGCCAAGCATTCCACTGGCACCTAATACAATTATTTTCTTTTTCACTTTCCTTAATATACTATTTTTTTCTACTTTTAACCATTAATTGATTTTTAATTTATAATAAAAACTAATTACTATATAAAATATTATGACAAGTTTACCTTTACTATTAACACTCTCATCAATTATTGGCTTTATTTTTTTTATAAAGCGAAAATTTAAAATATCCATAGGTATTCTTCCTATGTTTATCTATTCTTCAGCCATAATAATAGGTTTTTTCTCGATATTTTTAGGGATTTTCCCTTTCTTTAAGTTATTTTTTTGTTTAACAGGCAATCTCTTACTATTACTAGAAATCTTTTTTGTTATTAAAAACTACAAATTAATAAAAAATTATTTATTAAATAATTTTTTAGGAATATTTTTTGTTTTTTTATGTTGTGGTCTTTTTTTCTGGATAAAAGGCACTATGATTTATGGTTGGGACGAATTTGCTTGGGGACAATTAGCAAAAACAATAAATTCCACTGGTACTTTTTGGAATTCAAATAGTGCTGTATTGACAGCAACTAAACCTTATCCACCAGGAGGTCCAATCATGCAAAATCTTTTTATGCCTTTTGGAAATTTTAATGAAACTGCTTTATATTTTGCTAATATTTTTCCATTTTTATGTCTAATAATATTTGTTATCAACCTTGTTATAGAAAAAAAACAAAAATTTGGACTAAAAATATTAAAGATATTAATAGCATTTTTGGCTATTCTTTTTTTGTATTTTTACTTTGGTTTTAACTATAACTTCGCGGGATATGGATATATTGACCCAACTTTGGGAATATTTTTTACTTATGCATTGATAATTACTTTTTTACTACCAACAAATTTAAAAAATATTTACCTTATATTACCCATAATTTCATTATTAGCAATTTTAAAGGTCACAGGTCTCCTTTTAACTTTGGTTATTGCGGTATTAGTTTTCATTAGATATTTAATAAAATTAAAACATAATAAGGAAAAAATAACAAAAAAATGGAAAGAAATATTATTAGTATTTATTCTTTTTATATTATCTTTAAGTCCCTGTTTTTTTTGGAATAATTATATTAAAAAAGAAAAATTAAAAAGAGATACTTCTTCAATAACGAGTTTAAAAGTGTTAAATGAAGCATTTATTACCAAAAATTCAAATAGATACCAAAAAACTTGGAATAATTTTTATAAAGATATTTTTATTAGACCCTTTAATTATGTCGGATCACAAGGTTCTTCTCCAAAAATGTTAGCAAATCAAGGCACATTAATTAACTGGACGATAATCCTATTGATTACTACTTCTTTAGTAATTTTTGTTAAAAAGAAAAATAAAGAAAAGATTTTTAAAGATATAATTTCATATTTAATATTGTTCGCCAGTTTATTTGGCTGGATATTATTCCATCTTTTTATTTGGTTATTAGTTTTTTCTGAATATGAAGGTGTTGTTCTAGCAAGTTATGAAAGATATTTATCAACTTTTTTAATGGGAATTTCCATTTTATTATTCATCACAATAATTAAAGAAATAAAATCCGTCAAAATAATTAGTATTTTATTTTTTTTAACTATTTTTACTTTTAATTATTTTAAAATATCGTTTGAGATATTACTTAAAAAACCAATTTATAGTTATGATTTTAAAAGAAATGAAATTATTATTCTAGCTAATAAAACTAAAAAAATAATTGAAAAAAATAATCGAATATATTACATTCGTCAAGACTCAAATGGTTACGAGGCTATGATTTTTCGTTATGAAATGAGTCCTGATAACTATGTTCAAGATTGGAGTTGGTCGTTGGGTAATAAATATAGAGAAGAAGATGTCTGGACGGTTCCAATAAGTATTGAGGAATTAAAATCTATTCTTTTAAGTTACGATTTTATTGTCCTTGATAAAATCGATGAAAATTTTATTAAAATTTATGGTAAATTATTTAATTTTTCCAATAAGTTAAATTCTGTTAAAATTTGGAAAATCAATAAAGAAAATGGATTTTACATAGATCCAATTTAACTAGAATAATAATTTTTATATATCAATTGAATTTTTTCTAACCACCTTAGTTAAATCCCTATTTAATTTCTCGATTTTTAAATTTACTTTATAAACCAAATAAAATAATAAAATAATTGACACATACAAAGCAAAATCAACACCACGACCAATGTTTAATAAATTAGCGACTTTACTCAAAAGTCCAGGATAAAAAATTACAAATAAACCAATCACCCAAATTAAAACCCATAAAAACGAAAACGATTTAGAAATCTGTTTTGTTTTATAACTATGCCATGTTTTAAACAAAATAAACAAAATAACAACAGACAAAATAATCTGTGATCCCATTAATTCTATTCCAAATATTTGCATTAATTTAATTTTCTACTTATTAACTCTATTAGTATTTTAATTGAATTTAAACTACTTTGTCCTTTTTGTTTTGAATAATCATCATATTTAACTGTTACTGGTACTTCAACATAAGTTAAATCATTTCTTTTAATTTCATCAATCATTTCCGATGCATGAGCCATTCTATTTTGAGTAATCTCAATTAAATTTAAAGCTTTATTACTTAATGCTTTAAATCCGTTGTGAGTATCTGTTAATTTTATTTCTGAAAAAATCCAAGTAAATATAATGCCTAATTTAAGAACATATTTTCTGACAGGGGACATATTTAAAGTTTTGCCTAAAAATCTTGATCCCAAAACCACATCAACTCTTTTATCTAAAACTGGTTTAATTATTTTTGAAATTTCTTTAGCTTCAAACTGACCATCCGCATCATAAGTTATAACTACTTCTGGATTAAACTGCTTTGCATAGTCAAAACCAGTTTGTAGGGCCGCTCCTTGTCCTAAATTTATACAATGTTTTAAAACTATAGCTTTTTTATTTTTAACAACATCGGCTGTTTTATCTTTTGAACCATCATCAACAATAATAACCAAATCAACGTATTTGGAAACTTCATCAACAACACTGGCAACTTTTTTTTCTTCATTATAAGCAGCAATAACAACAATTGTTTTTATTTTCTTTTTCACTTTCCTTAATATACTATTTTTTCTAACTTTTAACCACAAATTGATTTTTTTCCTTTAACTTTTTTCCATTTCCAACCTCAAAATTAAAACTAAATTTGTATATATGCTAAGATTTTGTATCTCTTTATGACTCCAAAAATTAAAAAAATAATTTTTTCCCTTCTTGCCATAATCTTAGCCATTCTCGTCTATTTTTATCAACAAATTAAAACCTACCAAAAACAACAAGATCTAATTTTAGTAACTGAAGTTTTGGATGGAGACACATTAGTAATCGCCCCTGACCAAAGCATTAGACTGGCCAACCTTGATGCTCCCGAAATTAATCTATGTTTTGGCCAAGAAGCTAAAAACTTTTTAACAAATTTAATTCTTAATAAAAGAGTTAATATTATAAGTGTTGGCAGAGATGCTTATAAAAGAACCGTAGCCCTGGTCTATCTGCCAGATGGTCAAC
>CAZIWS010000017.1:0-11528 GCA_964543175.1 uncultured Candidatus Saccharibacteria bacterium | reverse complement strand
GTCCTAAAAAAGGTAGCAAAGCAATCAAGGGTATTACTTATGTCGAAAGTAAGGATGCTCAAGGAAACATTATTAGTAAATATCCACGTAAGATAAATTTATTTTATTATCGAAGTGTGGAACCTATCGTTAACAATTAAAAATTATGAACACATATAAAAATCAAATTCCTTCTATGCAAAGAAGAGAAAATCCACTAGATGCAGAAATAGCTAAAAGTACAGGGACTTATAATCTCACAGCTATTTTTGAAAAAGATACAGAAACACTTACTCGTCTTAAACATATACCAGGGTTGATAGCATTCCTTTGTACTCTAAAAATTGGAAATGAGGTAATCGGTATAGGCAGAGGTTCTGCGACAGTAAATCGTATGAACAAATTTCTTGAACGTGGGGTTAGATACAGTTTTGGAAATTCCTTAGTCGATGCCGTAGTTAGAAGCATTAAAAATCTTGATGCTCTATACTTCAAAACAATAAATCAATCTGTGAATAAAAATAGTGCTGAAGTTGATTTAAAACAAAGGGATTCCCTTGCATTCTTTGGTAACGATGACTTACCACAGGAAGCTACTGAAAGACAGCGCAACTTCTTAACTAAGTTAGTAGAAAATTGCGATGAAGAAGATAAGAAAGAATACTTGTCTGCCTTAGCCTCACCATATCTTTCTAAACTCCAATGTTCCGAGCTCATTCAAAAACTTATGCCAGTTAAATAATTAACAATTAATTTAAAATATTATGAATACAATAATAGATAACTTAGAATCACCTAAACATAATCATGGTTTCTTCTTAGAGGATTCTGATGCGCCAGGAATGGCTACTAGCTACCAAAAAAGAACTCTCCTGCGTCTTTTGTGTGAAAATATGGAAGATGGTGAAAGAAGAGAAATAAATATCAATCAAATTCCTTATGTTTCAGAAGATGAAGCAAAACATTGGATTGATGAGTTAAAAAATTCTATTTGGTAGAAATAATTAAAGCAGTTTATCCATATAAACTGCTTTTTTTATGCTACTTTTTATTCTCAATACTTCCTGTTTTTAAAATACTTTGGATACTTTTTAATATAATTAACTGGATTATTAAGAAATTCAATATAAATATCAATCAATTTTTTTGGTTTTACGTTAGCCATTATAATATAATCCACAGCTCCTAAAGAAATACCCTCTTTAATATCAGACTTCTGTCCTAGGTTAGTAAATCAGATATTCATGCTTTTGTTAAAAATGTAAAATACTTAATGGAACACCACGAAGAAATGCTTATAAAACAAAGCAATCTTACTGTTTTAAGGGCTCTTTTCGGGCTAGTTTTTGAGTCATTGCCAACCTATACGGAAATAGTTAATGGAACACCAAAACTATCTTTAGTTTACAAAGTATCTGAGTATTATAAGGATGTTAAATCCTTAACGGCGGGCGATGAGAGAATCGAACTCCCGCCAACGGTTTTGGAGACCGTTGTTCTACCACTAAACTAATCGCCCATTCAGACCTTTTTTGTAAAACAAAAAAAGGTCGGATAGAAATACTAAATAATAATAAAGCATTTCTTTAAACTCTACTATTTAAAAAATAATAGAGTGGATCTAATTTATAAAAAAAGATCCTATAAAAAGAACATACAGTAAACTTTTACTGTAAAAATAATTATACCATAAAAAAGATTAAAAAGAATTATTTTTTAATTTCTTTATGTTTGGTTTTTTTGCGACACCATTTACAGAATTTATTTAGTTCAATTTTTTGAGTAACTGTTTTTTTATTTTTTCTTGACCAATAATTTATTCTTTTACATGGGCCACAGGCAAGTTTTATAAGTCTATCTTGTGACATATATCTATCTTAATATAAATATATATAAAAAACAAGCCCAATTTTAAAAATTAAATAACCACTTTTGGCAAAAGACTACTAATACGAGTAGTGATTTCATAGTTAATAGTATCTATTCTTTGCGCTAAATCTTCAGCACTAATTTGGTTTTTCCCTTGAAAACCTAATAAAATTACCTCATCTTCAATTTTTACTTCTTTTAAATCTGTAATATCAACTACAAACATATTCATCATTATTCTTCCTAAAATTTTACACTTAAACCCCCTAATTAAAACTTCTCCATTATTTGAAAAACTCCGATCGTAGCCATCAGCATAACCTTGAGGAATAATGGCAATTTTTTTAGGCTCATAAGTTGTATAACTAAGACCATAGCCAATTGTTTTTCCAGCTGCTAAATCTTTAATTTGAGCAATTTTAGTTTTCCAAGACAAAACTGGTTTTAATTTTAATTTATTTTTATATAAATATTTAATATGTTCAGATGGCCAAAGTCCATAAACCCCAATACCCAAACGAATAATTGAATTAATTCCTTTTTCTTTTTCATAAACAAGTAAGCCCGAAGTAGCTGAAATATGAGTTTCCATTTTTTTAAAATTAAACTTGGCAGATATTTTTAAAGCTTCTTCAAATTTTTTAATTTGTTTTTGAGCATGAGTAAAATTATTAGTATCTTCAATATTAGCAAAATGAGCATAAATACCAGTTACTTTAATATATTTATATTTTTTTATTTCTTTAAATAAAATTGGCAAATCCTCTAATAAAAATCCCTCTCGTCCAAGCAAAGCATCAATTGGAATATGAATTTCTTGTTTAATTTTATAATTTTGAGTTATTTTTCCTAAATCTTTAATTTGCTTAAGTGTAAAAGGAGCTAAAATTGTATTTAATTTAATTGCTTTTAATAAATCACTTTTTTGAAGATAACCAAATAAAAAAGTTTTTTTATTTGATATTTTCCGCAAAGTTATTAATTCTTCAATTGAATTAATCTGAAAATAATCTACATAAGAATTTAAAATTTGAACAACTTCTTTTAATCCATGACCATAAGCATTTCCCTTTACTGCCACAGAAAATTTTGTTCCTTTTTGAGCAATTTTTTTTAATTCTTTAAAATTAAAAATTAAATTTTCTTTTGAAATTTCTATACAAGAAAGTGGATTTTTCATATTAATTTCTCTTCTCTTTTAAATCGTGAAATGGCTAATTCAATTAAATAATCTAATAATTTAGGTAAAGGTAAATTAGTGGCTTCCCACATTTTTGGATACATACTAATAGCAGTAAAGCCCGGTATTGTATTAATTTCATTAACTAAAATTTTTCCATCTTTTTTAACAAAAAAATCAACCCTACCCATACCCTCACAATTAAGTACTTGAAAAACTTGTATTGCTTTTTTTTGAATTTCTTTAATAGTTTTTTGGGGTAATTTAGCAGGAATTTCACAAATAGATTTATTGTCTAAATATTTTGAATCATAAGAATAAAAATCGGCATTAGCAATAATTTCTCCAGGAATTGAAGCTATTGGTTTTTCATTGCCTAAAACAGAACATTCTATTTCTCGTCCATCAATATTCTCCTCAAGGATAATTTTATTATCATAACGAAAAGCATCTTTAATTCCAGCTAAAAATTCTTTTTCATTTCTTATTTTATGAATACCAACTGATGAGCCTAAATTAGCTGGTTTAATAAAAATTGGCAAACCCAATTCTTTTGAAATTTTTTTATAAGAAATTTTTTCTCCAATTTTTATTGAAATATATTTTCCAATAGGTAAATTAGATTCTTTTAAAAGTTTTTTCATAACATCTTTATCCATACCAACAGCTGAACCTAAAACTGAAGGCCCAACAAAAGGAACTCCCAGAATTTTTAAAAATCCCTGAAAGCTACCATCTTCACCATAAGGCCCATGCAAAACTGGAAAAATTACATCGAATTTTTTAATTTCTTCAATTTTAAATTTTCCATCTCGACTTATTTTTATAGAAGTAACTTGATATTTTTTTTTATTTAAAGCTTTAATAATATTATTAGCAGAAATTACTGAAATATCATGCTCTGCGGACTTACCCCCAAAACAAACACCAATTTTAAGTTTCTTTTTCATAATTTCTTTAGTATAACACTTATTTGAAAATTTAAAAAAAATTAAAATAACCTTACCACGTCATGATAAGTAACCAGTAGCATCAGAACTATTAAAATAGCAAAACCAACCATATTAACAGCATTAGCTATTTGTGGCTTGATGTGAGATCCTTTAATTTTTTCTATTAAAAGAAAAAGAAGTCGCCCACCATCTAAAGCAGGAAAAGGTAAAAGATTAATTATGGCTAAATTAATAGAAATTAAAGCGGCAAAAGAAAGAAGATAAATAAAACCAAAATCATAAGCATTTCCAACGATACCGACCATCCCAACGGGTCCAGTAATAGAAGAGAAACTTCCTTGTCCTTGAATACCCTCTTTAATGAGATTATAAAGGCCCAGAGCAGTTCCTTTAGTAACAGCTATATTTAACTTCATTCCCTGATATAAAGCGCTTAAAAGTGGCAATTTAGCAATTCCAATTTGATCCATGGCAATACCTATTTCTGGATTACTGTTTTCTTTATTTAAAAATGGTTTAATATTTACTAAATTAATATTACTTTCTTTGCCTCTTAAATATCCAAATTCAATTTCTTTATTAGAACTTTTTAAAATAAAATCTTTTAAATTTTCCGGATTAATTTCTGAAACATAATTTCCATCTATACCAACAGAAACTATTTTATCACCTGTTTGTAGGCCAGCTAAGCTAGCTGGAGAATCAGGCAAAACAGAAACTATTACTAAATTTTTATCTTTTAAAACAAAATTATCAGGGCTATTACTAACTGAAGTTGGCAAACCTGACATAAAACTAATTGATAATAGTATCCAAGCAAGTAAAAAATTAGCAAAAACACCAGCAAACATAACCAGAGCCTGTTGATATTTAGGTTTACTGATTAAGCTTCTTTGGGCTATTTCAGTTTTTTTAATATTTTCTTTTTGATCTAAGAAACCAACTTCAACTAAATCAGCTTCATTTAATCCTTCGCCAAAAATTTTTACAAAACCACCAAAAGGCAACATATTAAATGAATATTCTGTTTCTCCTTTCTTAAAACTAAAAATTTTAGGAGGAAAACCAAAACCAAATTCATCCACCCTAATTTTAAAAAATTTGGCAGTAAAAAAATGCCCTCCTTCGTGGACAATAACCAGTACCATTAAAATTATAATAAAAATAACTATATTCATATTAACCTAAAACTTCTTTTTCTTTTTTTTCAAAAATATTTTCTAAATTTTTATTTGCTTCGTCAACAATTTTTTGTAATTCATCTTTGGCTCTCTTTTTTTCATCCTCTGTCATCTTTCCTTCTTTTTCTAAATTTTGAATTTCATCCCAAGCATTTCCCCTTTCTCTTCTAATGGTAATTCGAGCTTCTTCTAATTTTTCTTTTAAAACTTTAACTAATTTTTGTCTAGTTTCAGTTGTAAGCTGTGGAAAAATAACTCTAATTCCGCCATCATCAGTGGCAACCGATAATCCTAAGTCCGCTATTAAAATAGCTTTTTCAATACTTTTAATTTGATTTTTGTCCCAAGGAGCTATTCTTAAGGTTTTAGGATCTTCAATCGAAATAGAAGCCACATTTTTTATAGGATTATGAGAACCATAGGATTCAATAGAAATACTATCTAAAACCATAGGAGAAGCACGACCAGTGCTAAGCTGACTATATTCTTTACTTAAGAATTCTTCAGCTTTTTTAAAGCTTATTTTTAAATTTGAAAAATTATATTGCATTTATTTATTATAACATCATTTAATTAAATTAAGCAAAAATTATTTTAAAACTGGTATAACTAAAGCAACAGATTCTAAAAGAGTTTTAACCGAAGAACCAGGTTGTCTTAAAAATTCTCTAACCTTAAAAATATGTTCAAAAAAATCAACTTTAAAATCTTTTTGTAATAAAAATACTTTTTCAGAAAGAATTTTTTCTAAATTATCTAAAAACTTAAGGGCTTTAGTTTGATTTGAGTCTAAATTTTTCTCTTTTTCTTCTTCTGTCTCTTTGGTGAAATTTTCTTTTAAAAAAAGAATTCTTTGATTTAAATTCATAGAAATAAAAGAATTAGCTTTTTCAAATTCTTCTTTTAAGACACTTTGGTGTTTAATTAAATAAAAACGAGAAAGAAATGTTTTTAGTAAAATATCAAAATTAGGAGTAATAATAAAAAAGAAAGTATCTTTAATGGGTTCTTCAAATATTTTTAATAAAATACCTTGAGCGTCAAAAGTAAAACGATTAACACTTAAAATAAAAATCCTTCTGCTGTTTGCTGAAAAAGCTTTTTGATTACCCATTTCTCGAATAAATAAGGCTTCTTCTTTTTTAAAATTATCTATAACTAAATTAAAAAAATCTGGATTATTTTTTGTATCTATTTCTAGTTCTTCAATAAATTCAAATAATTGAGGTAAAATTTCTTCTTTATTTCCTTCAATTAAATAAGCATGATGTAAATTATTTTTATTTAAATATTGCCTAATAAATTTCATAATTTATAAAATAAAAAAAACAAATACTTAATTACTAATTTTTTATTTTTTACTTAAAACAGTTTTTTTGTAAACATCTAAATGTTCCAGAGCAATTCCTGTACCCTTGGTAACACAAAAAATTGCATCTTCGGCCAAAACTGCCTTAACTCCAGTTTTACGATAAACTAAATCAGGAAGATTTCTTAAAAGAGAAGACCCTCCAGTCATAATAATTCCATAGTCGATAATATCAGAAGCAAGCTCTGGTGGAGTTTCCTGTAAGACATCTTTGATCGCTTTTATTATTTGCTTTAACTCATTATCTATAGCCTTTACTATTTCATTGGTTGAAATTTGAGCTGAACGAGGTAAACCTTGAATATAATCTCTACCTTTAATTGTTACCCTAATTTCTTCTTCTAAAGGAACGGCCGCTCCAATTTTAATTTTAACTTCTTCAGCTGTTCTGTCTCCAATTGCTAAATTAAAAGTTTTTTTTATATAATCAGCTATTGCTTGATCGATTTTATTTCCAGCACACTTTACAGAAGTTGAAGCCACAATACCACCTAAAGAAATAACAGCTACGTCAGTAGTTCCTCCTCCAATATCAACAATCATATGTCCTTTAGATTCATAAATAGGTATTCCAGCACCAATGGCTGCTAAAATAGGTTCTTTGACAACGTAAGCATTTTTAGCTCCTGCTTTTATGGCCGCCTCCACAACAGCTCTTCTTTGAGTAGAAGTAACACCAGCTGGAACGGAAATCATAACATCAGGCTTAAAAATGCTATATTTACCGGTTGCTTTATTAATAAAATAACGCAACATTGCTTCTGTTACTCGATAATCAGCAATTACTCCATCTTTCATAGGACGATAAGCAATAATAGAATCAGGTGTCTTACCAATCATATCTTTAGCTTCAAAACCAATAGCTAAAATCTTATTATCTTGTTCTGAAACAGCAACCACAGAAGGTTCGTTTAAAATGATGCCTTTTTTAGGTAAAAAAACTAAAGTATTAGCTGTGCCTAAGTCTATTCCTAATTTCTTTGAAAAAATTTCCATAAAGCTAATATAGCACAATTTATGTTAAAATTAAATAGAGTTAAAAAACCATGAGCAAACAACAAGAAAACAAAGAAATGAAAATAATAACCTTAATTCCTTTTCAAAAAGGTATTCCTAAAGATGAATTTAGTTATTTTAGTTCTAAAAATATTACCAATGGAAGCATTGTTAGTATTTGGATGCGTAATAAAAAAATTCTTGGATTAGTAATCAATTCAGAAAAACTATCAAATGAAAAATATAATATAAAAGAAATGCCCTTTGTTTTAAAGAAAATAGATAAAATAAAAGAAGAAATGATTTTTAAAAAAGAATTAATTTTTTCATTACTTTCTTTTAGTAAATATTTTGTTATTAAAAAAAATATAGCTTTTTCATTTTTAATTCCAAATATTTTTATTAATCAATATGACAAAATTGCTAAAATTAAAAATAATTTTAAAAAAGAAAATGAAAAAGAAAATTATTCTGAAAATGTTAAAATAGAAAAATTATTATTTCAAAACTCACTGGAAGATAGAATATCTTTTTATAAAACCTTAATCCGAAGCTCTTTTGCTCAAAAAAAATCAATTTTCATTATTTTGCCAACCCAAAAAGATATTTTAAATTTTGAAAGTTATCTTTCAAAAGGAATTGAAAAATTTATCTTTAAAATTCACGGAAATTTAAGCCCTAAAAAACAATTAGAACAAATAGAAAAAATACTAACCAATGAACACCCTATAGTTATTCTAGGGACTGCTCCTTTTTTAACACTAGCCCGAGAAGACATTAAAACAATTATTTTAGAGAAAGAAAGTTCCAATTCCTATAAAACAATCAAAAAACCTTATTTAGATTTAAGAATTTTTGCTGAGATTTTTGCTTTTCATATTAAAGCAAAATTTATATTAGCTGATACTTTTTTACGTTTTGAAAGCATTGCTCGGAGAGAAATAGATAATTTTTCTGAAATCAGCCCCTTGTCATTTAGGATTAATTTTAATGGTGAAATTATAATATTAAATAAAAAAGAATCTAATTCATTAGATAATTTAAAAGATAAAAAATTTAAAATTTTAACTAATTATAGTATTCAAGAAATAAAAGAAAATTTAAAAAACAAAAAAAACGTTTTTATTTTTTCTCTCAGAAAAGGACTGGCCACAATGACTATTTGTAATGATTGTTCAGAAGTAGTAATGTGTGATAAATGTAATGCTCCGGTGGTGCTTTATCAGACCAAAGATAAGAAAAAAATATTTATTTGCAATAAATGTAATAGTCAAAAAAGTTCTGAAATTACTTGTGCTAATTGTAATAGTTGGAATTTAATTTCTCTAGGAATTGGCACTGATAGAGTTTTAGAAGAAATTACAAAAATATTCCCCAATGAAAATATTTTAAAAATTGATAAAGAAAATGTTAAAACAAATAAACAAGCCGAAGAAATTATTAAAAACTTAGACAAAAATCCAGGTTCTATATTAATCGGGACAGAAATGGCTCTTTTTTATTTAAATAAAAAAATAGCCTTATCAATAATTGCTTCTTTTGATTCTCTCTGGAGTATTCCAAATTTTAGAATGAGTGAAAAAATTATTCAAACAATAAACAAAATAACAGAAAAAACAGAAGAAAAATTAATTATAGAAACCAAAAACGAAGAAGATGAAATACTAAATGCTATTAAAATAGACAACTTAACTTCTTTTACTAGAAATGAAATAAGGGATAGAAAAATATTAAATTACCCTCCCTATAAGCGTTTTATTAAAATTAGTTTTTCCGGCAATAAAGAAGAAAATGTTAAAATAAGAAAATTTCTTTTAGATAATTTTAATGAATATAATCCTGAAATTTTCAATATTTTTTTAACTAAATTTAAAGAAAAATTTATTACCAATCTTTTAATAAAAATAGAAATTAAAAATTGGTCTTTGCCTGAAATAACTGATAATTCTATTATTGATTTAAATTTATTTAATAAATTATCAAATTTACCTAATTCTTTTTTAGTAAACATCGATCCTGAAGATTTTACTTAAAAAATAATATTAAAAATTAATTACCATTAACTAAAAGAGTAAACTCCCCTTTTTGCTTAACTGGATTGTCTTTAAGATAATTTAATAATTCCAATGGTAAAGCAATTTTAAATTCTTCGTATATTTTTGTTAACTCCCGAGCTAAACAAACTTTTTTTTCAGGACAAAATTTATTTAAAGATTCTAATGTTTTTAAAATACGATGAGGTGATTCATAAAAAACGACAGTTCTTTTAGATTGAGCTATTTCTTTAAATAAAGTTTCTCTTCCTTTTTTATGAGGCAAAAAACCTAAAAAAACAAACTCATGTGTATTAAAACCAGAAGCCGAGAGGGCTGTTATAACTGCTGAAACACCTGGAATTGGAACAATTTGGATATCAAGATCCAGCTTTGATATTTCTTCTCTAATTTTTGCTATAAGCATAGAACCAGGGTCTGAAATAGTTGGCGTTCCAGCATCTGAAACTAAGGCTAAATTTTTTCCTTCTTTTAATAATTCAAAAATCTTATCAACTTTAGATAATTTACTTTGAGCATGATAACTAATGGTCGGTTTTAAAATATTGTATTTATTTAAAAGTTTTTTAGTAATTCGAGTGTCTTCACATAAAATAAAATCAACACTTTTAAATGTTTCGAGGGCTCTAAGAGTAATATCTCCTAAATTACCTATGGGTGTAGCTATAATATAAAATTTAGACATAATTAAAAGTATACTAAAAAAATATTTTATTTTTTATATTTTTTAGTGCGCCACTTATCAGCTATTTTTATTCTAGTTAAAGATCGTTCTAGTTCTACGGCAAAATGTTCAAAATCAACAACTTCTTTATTATTCATTTGTTTTTTTAATTCTTCAGCTCTTTTTTTAACAACTGAAACTTTTTCTTCAGAAAGTTCTAAAACATGCTCAGCAAAATCAGCTAAAATAGTTACTTCAGTTTCACCTGTTTCATTTTTTTTAATTTCAACAAAACCACCTACTACAGCTAGGGGTACATTTTCACTATTAGCCACAGCCACAATATCTCCTAAAGTCAATTTAGCAATTAAAGGTATGTGATCAGGTAAAATAGTTATTTCTCCTTTTTCAGTTGGTAAAGAAACTTGTTCAACTTCTTCTTCTAGAATTAATTTTTCTGGAGTTATTATTTTAAGTTTTAATTTTTTCATAATTTTACTTTAGAAACTTTTTATTTTATTAAAGTGCTCCTTTCATATAGAAATCACTTTCAGGCTTATTATCATGTTTACCATCTAAAATTTCTTTAAAAGAACGAATAGTCTCAGTAAGTGATACATATAATCCTTTAGAACCAGTAAATTGTTCAGCTACGAAAAATGGCTGAGAAAGAAATTTTTGAATTTTACGAGCTCGAGCTACTAATTCTTTATCAGCTTCTGATAATTCTTCCATACCTAAAATAGCAATAATATCTTGCAGATCTTTATAGCGTTGTAAAACTCTTTGAACTTCACGAGCTACTTCATAATGTTCTTTACCAACAATATTAGGATCTAAAATAGTTGAAGAAGAGTCTAATGGATCAACAGCTGGATAAATACCAATTTCAGAAAGTGCTCTATTTAAAACGACAGTCGAGTCTAAGTGAGAAAAAGTTGTTGCTGGGGCTGGATCAGTTAAGTCATCGGCTGGTACATAAACTGCTTGCACAGAAGTTACAGAACCTTTATCAGTTGAAGTAATTCTTTCTTGTAAATTTCCCATTTCAGTTGCTAAGGTTGGTTGATAACCCACAGCTGAAGGAATACGCCCTAATAAAGCAGAAACCTCGGAACCAGCTTGAGTAAAACGGAAAATATTATCAATAAAAAAAAGCACATCTTTATTTTCTTGATCTCTAAAATATTCAGACATAGTTAAACCAGAAAGAGCAACACGTAAACGAGCACCAGGTGGTTCATTCATTTGTCCAAAAACCATGGCCACTTTATCTAAAACAC
>CAZIWS010000016.1:11254-11550 GCA_964543175.1 uncultured Candidatus Saccharibacteria bacterium | reverse complement strand
ATCAACTAAGGCCGCTTCAATTGCATTTTCTTTAGGTAAATATATTTCTGTAAAATTATTTTTTTTAGCTTCTTGAGCTAATGGAAGGGCGCCCTTAATGCTTCTTAAAGTACCATCAAGCCCAAGTTCTCCTAAAAAAAGTTTTTTTTCAGCATTAAACTTTAAATCACCTGAAGCCAATAAATAAGCCAGAGCAATAGCTAAATCAAAAAAAGGTCCTTCCTTTTTTAAATCAGCCGGAGAAAGAGAAATAATAATTTTTTGATTTTTAGATTTAGGAGATTCAAAGCCAGAAT
>CAZIWS010000016.1:0-11244 GCA_964543175.1 uncultured Candidatus Saccharibacteria bacterium | reverse complement strand
ACTCTATCTTTTGATTCATCGACTGCTTTATCAGGCAAGCCAACAATACTAAAAGCATGTAAGCCACGCGACAAATCAACCTCAATGGTAACAATTTGCCCTTTAAGTAAATTTACTTGTGCTGAGTAAACCTTAGCAAAGCTCATAAATAAAATTAAATTTAATTTTTTAAATGTTTTTTACAAGTTTTAGCAATAAGACTAGCCTCTAGTCTTGCTTTTTCAATCTCTTTTTTGCAAACTTCACATTTACCAAAACTTTCTTTAGGTAAATTTTTTAAAGCAAATAAAACACTTTTTAGTTTAGAAGCTAAAACTCTAACCATAGAACTTCTTGATTCAAAATCTTCAAAACGATCAGCCATATCATTTAAATCAGACTCAGGAGAACTAATTTCTTCTGGAACAGCGTCCCATTCATTAGTTTCAGGATCTAGCCTGCCAATATCTTTTAATTGACTCACTAAGAGATCTCTCTCTTTCTCTAGTTTTTCTTTAATTTTCTTTTTATCTAGGGGCATAATAATAAAAGTTAACTTTTTAATATATTATAAATATATATTATTATAAATATTTGTCTATTGTTTTAACTTTCCAGAGGTTATGCGGGAACTAATTTCTTGTACTATTTCTTCAGAATTAGTAAATAAAATAAAATTATCATTTAAATATACATACATAAAAATAATTTCTCCTAATTCATTTTTTAAAATTCGAGCATTCTTGTTTAAAATAAAATCATTTTCAAATTTATTTTTTGACAAAAAATCATTATTTATTTGAGAAGATAAGCCAAAAAAACCACCTAAATCAAAAATAATACTTTCTTCCCATAGTTTCATACCCTCAAAAATATCATTCATGGACCTCATTTGAGCCAAAAAGAATAAATCATTTTCTTGATTTAAATTACCACTAACTCCAATTAAAAAATTGTCATACAAGAAGTTAAATTTATCTAAAGAAATATCAGCATTGATAATTTTCATCAAATCCTTAAAACCAAGAATTTTATCTAAATAAGTTAAATAAAAACCTTGAATTTCCTTATCAGAAACAATGGCTGAATTTGCCTGACTAAAAACAATTTGTTTTATTTTTTCTTTAGAAAAATTAGAAATATCAATTAAATTAGTTTTATCTAAAAAAATAACAGGCGTAAATTTAGGCTCAATGGTTAGTTTTTTTTCTTGTAAAAAATTAAAAACTAAAAAAAGAATAACCGAAAGAAAAATTAACAAAAAAGCACCGAGAGTTTAGGTGATATTTTTTTTATTAGTGGGAGCCTCTTCTTTTTGCTTTTCTTCTTGCTCTTCAATAATTTTTTTTATCAAACCGCCTTGGCTATGCTCAAGGGCTTTGGCCATATCTTCAGCGTAAGTTTTGACAACCTGTTTGTTAGTTTTTTCTTTTTCTATTTGGTTTTCTTTTTCCATATTATTTTTTAAAAAATTATTTTTTAAAAAAATCTTTGTCAGCCTCCTTAATAGACAAACTCAACTTACCTCTTTCTTGATCAATTTTAATTATTTTAACTGGGACAATCATACCCTCTTTTATTATATCGCTTGTTTGCTGAACTCGAAATGGTGCTAATTCAGAAATATGAACCATGCCATCAGTAAAAGGATTTAATTGAACAAAAACACCAAAGTCCACCACTTTAATTACTTCTCCTTTTAATACTTCTCCCACCTTAAACTCGTGAGTCATTTCTTCAATAATTTCTTTTGCTTTTTCAGCTGAGCCATTTTTACCAGTTAAATAAACTGTACCATCATCTTCAATGGTAATTTCAGCGCCAGTTTTTTCTTTAATATCTTTTATAATTTTACCACCTGAGCCAATAACAGAACCAATTTGGTCTATTTTAATTTTAATAATTAAAATCTTAGGAGCATTAGGAGAAATTTCTTTTCGGGCTTCGGAAATTTCTTTTTCCATTTTTTCTAAAATTGTTAAACGAGCTAGTTTGGCCTGCTTCATGGCTTCAGCTAAAATATTTATTGAAATTCCTTCTACTTTAACATCAAGCTGAATAGCAGTAATTCCATTTTTTGTTCCAGCAACTTTAAAATCCATGTCCCCATGATGATCTTCTGGTCCTTGAATGTCTGTTAAAATTTTATATTTATTTTCTGATTCATACATAAGACCCATTGCCACTCCAGCAACAGATGATTTAATGGGAACACCTCCATCCATTAAAGCTAAAGAGCTTCCACAAATTGATGCTTGGGAAGTTGAACCATTAGAAGCCATTGATTCTGAAACAATTCGAATAGTATAAGGAAATTCTTCAACTGAAGGCAAAACCATAGCAATAGCTTTTTCAGCTAAAGCACCATGACCAACTTCTCTTCTGTTGGTACTTCCAGTTCTGCCAACTTCTCCAGAAGAATAAGGCGGAAAATTATAATGATGCATAAATCTTTTTTCTGTTTTTAATTGTAAGCCATCAATTAAATTTCTATCTTCTGGTCCACCTAGTGTTAAAACAGAAAGAACGTGAGTTCCTCCTCGATAAAAAATTCCTGAGCCATGTAAAATATTTGAAATTCTACCAGCTTGAGCATAAATATCTCTAACTTCATCCATTTTTCTACCATCAGGTCTTTTGTTTTCTGTAATTGCTTTTTGGTGAATTAAATCATTTTCTGTTTCATCAAAAAGATTATCTTCTAAAGAAAAATCATCTCTCTCAGGAAAACTTTCTTTTATTAATTTATTCCAAACATTATGCAAATCATCAATTTCTTTTTTACCAGGGCCAGAAAAAATAGCTTCTTCCATTTTAGGTAAAATATTTTCTTGAAATAAAGCAATTGATTTTTCAGAAATACTTTCTTTAGGAATAATTCTTTTTTCTTTTCCTATTTCCTTAACAATTTCTTTTTGAAAATTTTCTAGTTTAGTAATTTCCTCACTTGCTTTAATAAAGGCTAATTCTAGTTCTTCTTCAGTAATTTGGTGAGCAGAGGCTTCAATCATATTAATACTTTTATTTTTACCACAAATTGTTAAATCAAATTTATATTGATCATCTTTTTCTCTTAAAGTTTGTGAGGGATTAATAATTAATTCTTCACTATTGTATTTACCAATACGAACTGCTCCAACAGGACCATTCCAAGGAATATTAGAAACAGCCAAAGCTAAAGAAGCAGCATTAATTGCTAAAATGGTTGGATCATTATCATCAACAGAAATTACAGTTACAATAATTTGAACAGCATGGCGAATAGATTGGTCAAAAAGAGGACGCAATGTTCGATCAATTGCTCGGCAAGCTAAAATTGCTTCCTCAGAAGGTCTTCCTTCACGACGAATAAAACGAGATCCTAAAATTTTTCCAGCTGAATAAAACTTCTCAATATAATCTACTGTTAAATTAAAAAAACCTAAACCATTTTGTTTGTCTTTCGACATACAAGCTGTTGCTAAAACTATTGTTTCACCATATTTAAGAAGAACAGCTCCGTGAGCTTGTTCAGCTAGGTCTGAAAAAATAGCAGTCATTTGTTTGCCACCAATTTGAATTGAATATTCTTTTTGTTTCATATTTTTTACCCTAAAATAATAGGATTTAGTTTATCTTCAAACTAAAGTATTGTTCTTCAAGAACACTACTATCTGTCTGAAGACAAACTGATTAACTAATAAATATAAATTAATCTTAACATTTTTGAATTTAAATGTAAAAAACTGACAAAAAAATATTTGTCAGTTTTTTAAAAATAGATTTTAATTTTATTTAACTCCAATTAAATATTTTCTAGGATTTTCAGACATGTCTAAAAAATCATCAGCAATTTCTTTTAAACGAGAAGAAGTTGATTTACCAAAAGACATAACTTCAACTTGAGTCATGGTTTGTAAATATTGAACCAGTGGAACAAAATCTCCATCACCTGAAACAATTACAATTGTGTCTAACCTAGGAGCAGTTTTAATTGCATCAACTGTTAATCCAACATCCCAATCTCCTTTCTTAGTTCCAGTGTGAAACACTTGTAAATCTTTTGTTTTTGTTTCAATTCCTAATTTAGTAAGAGCTTCAAAAAAATGTTTTTCTTCTCCTGTTTCAGTTGTTATCACATAAGCAACAGCATGAACAAGTTTTCTGCCGGCTACTGCCTCTTTTAAAACTGCACCAAAATTAACTCGAGCTTTATATAAATTTCTAGCACTGTGATATAAATTTTGAGTATCAATAAAAATTCCTACTCTTTGTTCTTTATGTTTAATTACGGTCATAAATTATTAAATAATAAATAAATACTTTATAAAAAATTATCATCGACCTTTTAAATTGTAGCACATTAGAAAATAAAAAATGGACTTTACTTTAAGTCCATTTTTTTTATTAAAATATCATAACGTTTTTTATCTTTTCTTTGAAGATATTTTAAGTGGCTTCTGCGATCAGCTACCATCTTAATAAGTCCCCTACGAGAGTGATTATCTTTTTTGTGTTTTTTTAAATGCTTAGCTAATTCATCAATACTTGAAGACAAAACTGCTACTTGCACTTCTGGAGAACCAGTATCTGTTTCATGTATTTGATGTTTTTTAATAACTGTTTGTTTTTTCTTTGTTGCTAACATGCTTTATACCTTAACATAAAGAAAGAAAAAATGCAAGACCTAAAAAGAGGTTGAAATTTTGGATATAATGTGCGACATGGTAAAATAATAATACATGACAGAAATAGAAAAAATAAAAAGAGAGTTTTTAGAATACTTAGAAATTGAAAAAGGCTCTAGTTTAAAAACAGTAGAAAATTATGAGAGATATTTAAATCGTTTTTTTGTTTTTATTAATGCTAAAAATGTAAAAGAAATTACAGATGAAAAAATTAGGGAGTTTCGTCTTTTTTTAAATAGACAAAAAGGAATAAAAATAAAAGGGCAAGAACAGGTAAATTTAAAAAAAAATACTCAAAATTATTATTTAATAGCTTTGAGGGTTTTTTTAAAATATTTAATGAAAAGAGATATAGTAGCTATCTCGCCTGAGAGAATTGAATTAGCGAAAATTAAAGAAAGGAGTTTAGATTTAATTACCAGTAGTGAGTTAGATAGACTTTTGTCAGGTCCCAATAACTCAGATTTAAAAAATTTAAGAGATAAAGCAATTTTAGAATTATTTTTTTCAACAGGCTTGAGAGTTTCAGAATTAACTTCTTTAAATAGAGATTTAGACTTATCTAAAGATGAATTTTCAATTAGAGGAAAAGGTGAAAAAGTTAGAGTGGTTTTTTTATCAGAAAATGCAAAAAAATCAATTAAAGAATATTTGCACAAAAGAAAAGATATGGAAGAAGCACTTTTTATAAACATGGCTAAAAATAAAAAGAACAGACTAACTCCCCGCTCCATTGAAAGAATTGTAAAATTTTATGCAATCAAAGCTGGTATTTCAAAAAAAGTTACTCCGCATGTTATTCGTCACTCATTTGCTACTGATCTTTTGCAAAATGGAGCCGACATTAGAAGTGTTCAGATGATGTTAGGACATGCCAATATTACTACTACTCAAATTTATACACACATAACAGATAAACAATTAAAAGAAGTCCACAAAAAATTTCACAGTAGAAAATAAAAAAAGTTATTTTATGTTAAAATTAAAAATATGGATTACCATGAACATAAAAAATATTTTGAAATAGCTTATAAAAATGGAGCCGACATTTGGACTCACCTACCCTTAGAATTTAGAGGCCAAAAATTGATTGAAAAATTATCTCAAAATTCTCTTATTTTAGACGTAGGATCTGGAAGAGGAATCTTTGCAAAAAAATTAGCCCAATTAGGCTATAGGGTAATTGGAATCGATTTTGAAAAAAATATAGTTCAAAAAGCAAATTCAGAAATAAAAAATTGGAAGCTCGAAGGTAAGCTAAAATTTGTTGAAGCAAATGTTTTAGATATTCCTTTTACTGATTCTAGTTTTGATGGAATTTGTGATTTTAATTTACTTGAAAATCTTTATGCTCAAGACTGGCATAAATATGCCCAAGAAATTCATCGAGTTTTAAAAAAGGGTGGCTTTTATTTAAATGTTTCTCTTTCAAAAGAAATGCAAAATTTCTTTGAATTTAATCCAAAAAATTCAGAAAGTGGTGATTTCCAAAAATATGGAGTTCATTATCATTTTTTCAAAAAAGAAGAAATACAAGAAATATTTAAAAATAAACTAACCATCGTTTCGCAGGAAATAATACATCTAAAAAACAAGCCAGTAGATACTATCTTAATAGAAACCCTTTTTGAAAAATTAAATTAAAACTTAACTTATTTATAACTTTTATATTTTATTAACATGCGTATTGTCAGTTGGAACACAAATGGTTTACGAGCTACTATTAGACAAGGTAATTTTGATAAGCTCTTTAAACAAAAAGCAGATATTATTTGTTTTCAAGAAACTAAATGTACTTTAGAGCAAGTACCAGAAGAAAAAAGAAGTTTAAAAGATTATTATGCTTATTTTAATTATCCTAAAGAAAAAAAAGGATATAGTGGTGTAGCTATTTATACTAAAATAAAACCAGAAAAAGTTTTTTATGGTTTAGGTATAAAAAAATTAGACTCTGAAGGAAGATTAATTGGCATTAAAACAAAAAAATTTACTTTAATTAATTGTTATTTCCCAAATGGAGGCATGGGTCCAGAAAGATTAAAATATAAATTGGAATTTTATGAAGCCTTTTTAAAATTCATTTTAAAACTAAGAAAAAATGGAGAAAAAGTTATTTTTTGTGGTGATATTAATACTGCCCATCATAAAATTGATTTAACTCACCCAAAAGCTAATGAAAAAAATACTGGATTTTTGCCAATAGAAAGAGCTTGGATAAATAAAGTAATTAAAAATAATTTTATTGATACTTATCGTTTTTTTTATCCAAATAAAAAAGAAATGTATACCTATTGGGATATTAAAACAAGATCACGAGAAAGAAATGTAGGCTGGCGCTTAGATTATTTTTTCAGTGATAAAAACCTTTTGCCTAAAATCAAAAAAACCGGAATGCTCACCAACTACATGGGGTCAGACCATTGCCCAATATTCTTAGATATAAATATCTAGCTGGGACAGAAAGAACGGAGGCACTACCTCCGTCCTAATATATCCTTATTTAAAAGGTTAATTAACTTAGGTTTAGTTTTTTTGCCAAGCCATTTTTTAGCTAGTTTTTCTATATTTAAAGTTAGGTCTGTTAGTAAAATTTGAATAGTTTTATTTTTAGATAAATTTTTAGTAATTTCTGGATGATTAATTAAATATTCAGATACTTTTTTAGGAATAATTTCATCTTGTGAAATTATTTTAATATTTTTTGGTAAAATTTTTCTAATTTCTTTTTTATAAAAAGGATAATGTGTACAACCTAAAGCTAAAGCATCTATTTTTTTACCTTTAAAGAAAGACAAATATTTTTTTAAAAAATCTAAGGCTAGTATTTTCTCTCCTGCCTCAGCCAAAGGTACTAGCATTGGAGCCGCATTTTGAAAAACTAATGTTTTCTTGTTTAATTTTTTTATTTCATCAATAAAAGTTCCCGAAGCAACTGTTCCAACTGTGCCAATAATACCAACTCTGTTATATTTTACAGACTCTTCAGCTGTTGGAATTAAAACACCTAAAACATTTTTTTTAACTTTATTTTTTTGATTTAACAAAGGTAAATATTCTTGCTGAATCTTTCGTAAAGCTCTAGCTGAAGCTGTATTGCAAGCCAAAATTACCAAAATACAATTTTCTTTTTGAAATAAATAATCAATCCCCTGTTTAGCAAACTCATAAACAGTTTCGTGTGAACGATTTCCATAAGGTACTCTTTTAGTATCTCCTAAATAAACATAATCATATTGAGGTAAAGCTTTTTTAATAGCCTTGGCAATAATCAAGCCCCCTAATCCTGAATCAAAAATTCCAATTTTCATATAATTTTATATTAACATATTTTAATTATTTATCCTTTTTTATTTTTTTTTAATTTAAAATTACTTTTAAAAACACAAATTAAACCTTACTAAATAAGGTCCTTTTAAGTTATAAACATATTGCTTTGCATTGGTTTTTTTATATTGATAAAATTAAGATAGCTAAATCTTTGAAAAAAGAAAAAGTGAAAAAATGAGATTTAAAAATCTCACACTATTTTTTAAAAAAAATAAAATTGCTCTTAAAATATCTTAGAGCAAAAAAATATACAACACACAAAAAAAATAATCTAGCACAACCTCGGTTGTGCTATTTTTTTTTAATTTAAAATAAAAATTTTAATCAACTTTATGTTTAATATGTAATTTTTTAACTTCTTCTTTTTCTAATTTTTCTTTTTTTTCTTTACCCCTCTCCCCCAGTGTCCTTAATTCACTTTCTCTTAGGGCATTAAAGGACTGAGCTAATTTTAATAAATGTCCTTTATTGTTTTTAGTAGGATCATCAAGTACCTCTTCTAAAAGAGCGTTTAAAATCCAGCCTATTCTGGGACTAGGCTTCATTTTTATGTCCTTTATTAAATCTTCCCCATTAATTTTAAGCTGAGAAACAGAAATAGGATCATGTAATGCTTCTTCGATCATGGCAAAATATTTTCTTAATCTATAGGGTGCTTCTTTTTTTTTCATACCTACTCTGTCGCACTCACGGACATTCATTAATGCCCAAATATTTTCTTTCCCAACTTTAGCAATAATTCTTCTGACAGCTGAAAGAGAAATTTTTTCTGTATCAGAAAAAAACATATGGTTGCGTACAAGTTTTTCCACAAGCTCAATTTCTTTTTTGGAAAATTTTAATCTCTCTAAAATTTTTTTTACTATTCGGGCACTAACTACTTCATGTCCATAAAAAGTATAAAGTTTTTTTCTAGCATAACTAGATGATAAAAAATCACGATCTGAGCCTCTAGGTCGAGGGCCTAATTTTTTGTCATCTGATGTAGTTATGTTTCGTTTAGATTTTGGTTTCCCAATATCATGAAAAAGTGCAGAAAGCCTTATTTCTAAAGGCCAATTTTTATCTGCCGAATGCTGAAGGGCATGCAAAAGATGATTATAAACATCATAAATATGTTCACCGCTTTGGTCACAATTTATTCCCTCTTCTAGCTCAGGAATTATAAATTTTAATAAATTAAATTTTTGTAAAAGAGTAATTCCAATTGCCGGATTTTTTGACATAATTATTTTTATAAATTCATCTCTAATTCTTTCTTGAGAAATATTTTTTATTAATTTAGAATTTTTTAAAATACTTTCTGAAACTTCAAATGAAATTGAAAAATCAAATTGAACAGCAAAACGAATTGCTCGTAAAATACGCAATGGATCTTCTTGAAACCTATCATCAGGACTACCTACTGTTTTTAAGATCTTGTCCTTTAGGTGGTCTTGTCCTTTATAAAAATCAATTAAGTGTCCTTTAGAATCTAGAGCCATAGCATTCCATGTAAAGTCACGTCTTTTAAGGTCATCTTCTATGTTTTTACTAAAAACAACCTTGTCTGGATGCCTAAAATCACTATATTTTGCTTCGATTCTATAGGGAGTTACTTCAATAACTTGATATTTAATTTGATCTTGGTTTGTTTCTTGTGAAACATCTAACGGCAGACAAACACCTACTGTTCCAAAGGTATTTTCATAAACAGTTTTTTCAAAAAGATTAATTATTTGGTCTGGATTAGCATTTGTAGTAATATCCCAATCTTTTGGTGTTTTCTCTAATAAAAGATCTCTGACACAACCGCCAACTAAATAAGCTTCAAAACCCGCTTGTTCTAGGGTCTCTGTTACATATGAAACATCTTTAGGTATTTTTTTTATTATGTTTTTGTTTTTTAAATCCACAAAAATTTGTGCGGCCAGGGAGAATCGAACTCCCGTCTCATCCTTGGCAAGGACGTGTTCTACCACTAAACCATGACCGCTTTAAATTAATAAATAATTAAATTTAAAAAATTTAATTAGCTTCTTTAGATTATAATATTTTATTTTTTAATTTGCAATTTAATATTTAAAATATATTTTGATAATAAAAAAATATACAGTATAATCTAAATAAGCACCCGTAGTGAAATGGATATCATACCTGCCTTCGAAGCAGTTGTTGGGGGTTCGAATCCCTCCGGGTGCACACGAGAAAGTAATTTTAATTACTTTCGTGAGGGATTCGAAAGATTTTTCTTTATTTTATGAAATAAAATAGAAAAATACCTGGGTATGTAATACCCGAATCCCTCCGGGTGCACACGAGAAAGTAATTTTAATTAAACACAATATTGTCCTTTTAAATTTAAGTTTTGTTGTAAAATAAAGAGTTTTTATTTAAAAAATGTGGATAACTATGTTATTAATGTTTATAAAGGACATTATTAAAAAACTGTCTTTTAAATTATTTTTTTAAAAAAGTCTTTTAGAATAAGGTTATTTTATTAAAAGACACAAAAACTACTTATTTCCTGTCACGTGAAACACTTTTATTGATGTTTCTCGTGAAAAGTCTTAAATAAGTCTTTTTGTTAACTTATTAACTTAATTAAAGCCTTATAATGCCTAAAATCTTTACTTCTGAAAAACAAAAAATAGGAGAGATTGGAGAAAATATAGCTACTAAGTTTCTCGTGAAACAAGGTTTTTTAATTAAAGAAAGAAATTTTACAAAGAAATGGGGCGAGATAGACATCATAGCTGAAAAAGAAAATAAAATATATTTTATCGAAGTTAAGAGTGTAACAAAAAAAATTGTTTCTTGTGAAACAGATCAATATAGAGCCGAAGATAATTTACATCCTTGGAAATTAAAAAGACTAAGTAGAACAATTCAAACATACTTATTAAAAGAAAAAGGTGAAGAAAAAGATTGGCAATTTAACTTAATTGTTGTTTTTTTAGACTTAAAAAACAAAAAAGCAAAAATAAAAGTAGTAAATAATATTATCATATGATATAATCATATTTGTTTTTAGTAATGTAAATTTTAATGGGCTGTAGCCCCGACACCAAAGCGAAGCTTGGTATGGGGTAAATATACCGGTAGAGGACAAGTGCCTTTATCTAGAGAGCGTTTAAAAACGCTGGTATAATGATTGTTGTTATTTTTAATTTATATTTCGGGCTGTAGTATACCGGTAGTACAAGCGCTTTGGGAGCGTTTAGACTGGGTTCGATTCCCAGCAGCCCGACAGGGATGAGAAAGCAAACTGCTTTGCTTTCGTCTGGGAAGC
>CAZIWS010000015.1:0-11697 GCA_964543175.1 uncultured Candidatus Saccharibacteria bacterium | reverse complement strand
CCATCTTTTAAAAGCTTTTTCTGTTAGTATTAATGCAATTTTTAAACCCGTTTTAATTTTTGGCAATAATTTAGGAAATAAATTTTCGGTAATAAATTCTTCTGTTAAATTTAAAAAAACTTTAATAAATGAAAATTTAAATTTAAAAAATCAAATAAATGAAAATTTTACTTTAAATGCTAACTACCATTCTATTTTAAATGAAAATATTAAATTAAAAGAAATTTTAGATAGAAAAATTGAAAATATTCCAATGATTTTAGGGAATATTATTTCTAAAAAAAGTAATTCAATTTATAGTTCTTTTATAATTGATCTAGGAGCAGAGCAGGGAATTTATTTAAATAAAAAAGTTTTTGCTTTTGGCAATATTCCTATTGGTAAAATAATAGAAGTTTATGATAATTCAGCTAAAGTTATTTTATTTTCAAGCCCAGGCGAAAAAACTGAAGTTATTATTGAAAAAGAAAATATTTTTATGGAAATTACTGGGAGAGGAGGAGGAAATTTTGAAATGATTTTACCTCGAGATTTTGTTTTAGAAATAGGTAAAGAAATTATTTTACCGGGATCTTATCCTTATTTAATAGGTAAAGTTGAAACAATAATTTCAGACCCACGAGATTCTTTTCAAAAAGCTCTTATTGCTAGTCTTGTAAACATAAATGAATTAAAATTCGTACAAGTGGAGAAATAATAACTAATGGGAAGAATTTTTAAAGAAAATTATTTTCCAGTGGAAGTTGCGATATTAAATAAAATAAATGCATTTTAAAATTCAAAAAAAATTAAAAAATAGTTTAGGTAGAGTGGGGTTATTGGAAACTTTTCATGGAGAAATTGAAACTCCTGCTTTTGTGGTTGTGGGCACTAAAGCAAGTGTTAAAGCATTAAGCCCAGAACAAGTTAAAGATTTAGGAGCTCAGGTGGTGCTTGGTAATACTTATCATTTATATTTACAACCAGGAGATGAAATTGTGCGCGATGGGGGAGGATTTGGAAAATTTATGAATTGGCGAGGGCCCACCATGACGGACTCTGGAGGCTTTCAAGTTTTTTCTTTAGGGATTGCTTATGGAAAAGATATTTCAAAAATTACTTTAATTACTGACCCCTCACTTTTGATTCCTGAACGTTTTGATGACCCTGATGCTCCGCGCTTAGCAAAAATAGGGGAAGATGGTGTTTCTTTTAAATCACATCTCGATGGCTCAATTCATTATATTACTCCTGAGAAGTCAATGCAGATACAACATAATCTTGGTGCTGATATTATTTTTACTTTTGATGAATGCACTTCTCCAGCCGAAGATTTTAAATATCAAGAGGAAGCTTTGCATCGTACTCACAAATGGGCTGAGAGAAGCTTAAGGGAACATTTGAAACTTTGCAGTGAAAAATCTCCCCTCCTTGTCGAGAAGGGGGTAGGGGGTGGTGATTTAAAAACGGGAGAAAAATTTTCTCCTGCTCTTTTTGGTATTGTACAAGGGGGTAGAGAAGAGTCTTTGCGGAAAAAATCAGCTAAAATAATTTCTGAAATGAAAATAGAAAATGGGGTCGACCCCGTGACGAATGAAGTTCGTTTTACGGGGTTTGATGGCTTTGGAATTGGGGGCAGTTTTGCAAAAGAAGATATGGCCAATGCTGTTAGATGGGTAAATGAAATTTTACCACAAGAAAAACCTAGACATCTTCTTGGCATCGGCGAACCAGAAGATTTATTTATGGGGATAGAAAATGGAGTAGATTTATTTGACTGTGTTTTGCCTACCAGGCTAGGAAGAAATGGAACTTTATATACAAAAAAGGGAAAAATAAATATTTTAAATACAAAATATCAAAATGATTTTTCTTCTTTTGATGAAGAATGTAAATGTTATTCTTGTTTAAATTATACTAAAAGTTATTTAGCTCATCTTTTTCGAGGAAAAGAAATGCTGGCTGGAACCTTAGCTTCGATTCATAATTTATATTTTATTATTAATTTAGTAAAAAAAATTCGCCAATCTATTTTAGATGAAAATTTTTATGAATTTAAGGAAAATTTCTTAAAAAGTTACTTAAAAGACTAAAATTATTTTTAATTTAAAATCATTGCAATTTTAGCAGTAGCTGGTATAATTATTTTTATATAAAAATTAACTTTTAAAAACAAAAAAGTGGAAAAGAAAAAAAATAAAAAAGTAAAAAGTAAAGGAAAAAATTGGAGAAAGTTTTGGAAGCTGGGGGCAGAAGAGTTTAATACTCAATTTTTTAATATTAGCAAAGATGGCAACTTAACTGCCACAGAAGGAAATCATGTTTATAATTTAAATTCTCTTGCTAATAAATATGGAACCCCACTTCAAGTTTTATTTCCATTTATTATTGAAGACCGATTAAAAGATTTAATTGGTTATTTCCAAGCTTATATAAAAATCTATGGATATAAAGGTAAGTTTTTTTATCATTATCCAATGAAAGTTAATCAAAACAAAGAATTTATTCTTCCTATTATTTCTGAGGGAGCTAATTTAGAAGTTACTTCAGCCAATGAGCTTTGGATAGTAAAAAAACTTTGGGAAGGAGAAAGATTTCATAGTAAAATTTGTGTTTTTTGCAATGGCCCTAAAACAGATCAATATTTAGATTTAATTGAAGAACTTAGAACAAAAGGAATGAATATTGTTCCAATTATTGAAGGAGAAGAAGAAATTGAAAGGTGTTCTAAATATAAAGGAGATGTTGGCATTAGGGTTGATTTAAATGTTAAAGCTGATACGCATTGGGATAAAAAATTTGATCGCTTTGGTCTTTCTGAAAAGATGGTTTTATCTCTTGGTAAAATGAAAAACTTAAAAGTATTGCATTATCATTTAGGTTCTCAAATAAAAACCCAAAAAAGTATTTTTGATGGCATAAAACATGCTTTTAATATTTATGTTCAATTGCAAAAAAATAATCCTAGTTTAGATACCTTAGATATTGGAGGTGGTTTTGGTGTTCCTTATGAAAAGAAAAAATTTTATACCGCTAAAGTTGTTTCTAGTAAAATAATAAAACTTTTAAAAAATTTATCAGACAAAGCAGGCATCAAACATCCTAATTTAGCTGTTGAGTGGGGACAATACATTGTTGCTCCTTCTCAAGTAACTATTTATAAAATTATTTCTGAAAAATCAATTCCTAAAGCAAATGCTAAAGCTTGGTATATTGTTGATGGAAGTTTTATTAATGACTTAAAAGACACTTGGACAATTCATCAAAAATGGCATGTTGTTCCAGTTAATAATATGAAAGAAAGTTTAAAAACAGTTTGGTTGGCCGGAAGTACTTGCGATTCAGATGATAAATATACTGCTGGTGGAAATTATATTCTTTTGCCTAAAATTTTAGAAAACAAAGAACAACTAGTGGCAATTTTTGATACGGGAGCTTATCAAGATGCTTTAGCTTCTCATCATTGTTTACTTTCTGCTCCAACTAAAATAATTGCCCAAGATGGCATGACTAAAATTTTTAGAAAAAAAGAAAATCCTGACTCCATTGGAAAACTTTTTGGCTGGAATGGAGATAGTAAATAATTTTAAAAATGAATAAAAAAAAATATTTTTTATCTTTAATTATTTTATTTTTTTTACTTATTTTAGCTTTTTTTATTTATAAAAATAATTTAAAAGAGAATTTAAATATAAATTATTTAAAAATTAATGAAAAAATAATAAAAGTTCAAGTTCTTTCAAGTCCCCAGGAGCAAGCTCTAGGTCTTTCTCATAAAAAAAGTATTTCAGAAGATGAAGGAATGCTTTTTGTTTTTAAAAATGAAGGGCGATATGCTTTTTGGATGAAGGATATGAATTTCCCTATAGATATTATTTATTTTGACAAAGAAAATCGAATTGTTTTTTTAGAAAAAAATGTTTCTCCAGATACTTTTCCTAAAACTTTTACCTCAGATCAAGATGCCCAGTATGTTTTAGAGGTTAAAGCAGGTTTTATCTATTTAAATAATTTAAAAGTTGGAGATTTTTTCGAATTTTTGCCTTAGAAATCCTTTTAAATAAAGGATTTCTCGAGATTACTATTTACTTTTTTTTGAGGTTGTTTTCTCTATCTATTTTTTTGTTTTTCCCCTATTATAAAAACAATTTTTAGTGTATAATTATTTTTATGGACAAAAACAACATCTTAAATAAAAAAGAATTAGCAAAAATTAAAAATATTCGTAACAGAGAGGGGCTTGTAATTTCTTTTGATTTAAATAAAATCATTGATGCAATTTATAAAGCTTTTCTAAACACAGATGAAGGAAAAGAAGAAGAAGCTAAGGATGTTGCTAAGAAAGTATTTAAAAAATTAGTTGATTTAAAAAAGAAAAATAAAAAATTAATTCCTTCAGTTGAATTAGTTCAAGATGTTGTTGAGGCAGAGTTAATGGATTTAGGTTATTTTCAAACAGCTAAGTCTTATATTCTTTATCGTTCTAAAAGAGCAGAGCTTAGAAAAGAAATTGGCATTATTCCAGCTGAAAATAAAAAAATATTTGATCAATCAAGTTCTTTTTTTGTTAGCTCCTATGAAGAATTTATTTTTTATAGAACCTATTCTAAATGGAGAGATGATTTAGGCAGAAGAGAAACTTGGATTGAAACCATTGATAGATTTATGCTTTACATGAAAGAAAATCTTGGAAAAAAACTTTCCGAAAAAGATTTTTTTGAAGTTAGAGAATCTATTTTAAAACAAGACGTCTGTCCTTCAATGCGTTTGCTTTGGTCTGCTGGTGAAGCTTGTCATAAAACTAATGTTTGGGCTTACAATTGTTCTTATGTGGCACCAACTGGCTGGCAAGATTTAGGTGAAGTTATGTATATTTTAATGTGTGGAGCCGGTTTAGGTTTTTCAGTTGAATCAGAAACAGTTCAAAAATTTCCACAAATAAAAAGACAGACAGGAAAAAAATTAACTACTCATATTGTCGAGGACAGTAAAGAAGGCTGGGCTGATGCTTTTGTTCTTGCTTGTAAAACTTGGACTGATGGTTATGATATTGATTTTGATTTTTCACAAGTTCGTCCTGCTGGTTCAAGATTAAAGACAGCAGGTGGCAGAGCTTCTGGTCCACAACCTTTAATAGATTTAATTAATTTTACAAAAAATAAAATATTAGCACGACAGGGAAGAAGATTAACTAATATTGATTTGCATGACATTATTTGTCAGATTGGTTTAATTGTTGTGGCTGGTGGTGTTAGAAGAAGTGCTCTTATTTCTCTTTCTGATATTGATGATGAATCCATTAGAAAATCAAAACAAGGTCAATTTTGGGTTGAAAATGGACAACGTTCTATGGCAAATAATTCAGCTGTTTATAATCAAAAGCCATCTGCTTCTGAATTTTTAAATGAATGGGTTGAACTTATTAAATCCGGTACCGGAGAACGAGGTATTTTTAATAGAGGTGGCTTGATTACTCAATTACCTAAACGTAGAATTGATAATTGGAAAAAAGCAGGAATTATTGATGATCAAAATGTTATAGTTGGCTTACCTGGATCAAATCCTTGTGGAGAAATAACTCTACGATCAAAACAATTTTGTAATTTAACTTCTATTGTTGTTCGACCAAATGATACTAAGGAAAGTTTAAAAAAGAAAATTAAAATTGCTACCATTTTAGGAACCTATCAATCAACTTTAACAAAATTTGGTTATCTCTCTAAAGAATGGAAAGAAAACTGTGAGGCAGAGGCCTTATTGGGTGTTTCCATAACTGGTTATTATGATAATAAAATTATTCGAACAGAAAAAGTTTTAAATGAACTTCGTGAAGAATCAATTAAAGTTAATAAAGAATATGCTAAAAAATTTAATATTAATTCTTCAACTTGTATAACCACCATTAAGCCTCATGGAAACTCTGGTCAATTACTTTATGTTGGCTCAGGTATGCATCCTTGGTATGCTAAACATTATATTAGAAGAGTTAGAATTGCTACCAATGATCCTCTTTTTCAATTAATAAAAGATCAAGGTGTTCCTTTTAAGGCAGAGGTTGGTTATTCTACTGCTGATTCTACTGTGGCTGTATTAGAGTTCCCAATTAAAGCACCCGATAGTGCCATTACTCGAAATCAAGTTTCCGCCATTGATTTATTAAATGAGTGGAAAAAATTAAAAATAAATTACATTGAACATAATCCTTCTGTTACTATTTATGTTGGCCCAGACGAATGGATTAAGGTAGCTAATTTTGTTTATGAAAATTGGGATATTGTTGGCGGTTTATCTTTCTTGCCAAGGTCAGAACATGTTTATCAACTAGCTCCCTATGAAGAAATTGATGAAAAAGAATATTTTAAAAGAATGAAAGAAATCAAGCACATTGATTTTTCCAAGTTAATGTATTATGAAAAAGAAGACAATACAACCGGTTCAAAAGAATTTGCTTGTGTTTCGGGAGTTTGTTCTGTTGATGATGTAATTGCTGATGATGCTAAAAATGATAATTCTAAAGGAGCAGTGGAAAATTAATTTAAATAATTAAAAAATAAAAAACCAAGGATTTTCCTTGGTTTTTTATTTTTTAGCGAGGTAAATTATTAATAAATTTTTCTTCTTCTTCGTCTGAGTATTTAATTTTTTCTTTTTTAATAGGATAAGTGGCATAGATAGCTCTTAAAACTATTAGAAAACATAAAATTAATAAAATTAAAACTAACCAACCTATTAAACTATTAGGTAAAAAAGAAAAGCCAAAAATTGATGCCGCGCTTAAGTTATTGTTTTTATAATTTTCAAAATCATTTACCACTTGCTCTGGTTCTTTTTCTTTAGTAATTTCTGTTTTTTGATTTAATTTTGCCGGTGTATTTATGGTATTACTATAAATTACTGGACTTGTATTTATGACCACGGGAGCAGAAAAATAATTTGTTTTAAAAGATAAAATAGAACCTCTTCTAATTCCTGAAGAATTTTGAGCTACTATTCTAAAATAATAAGTTGTGTTGGGATTTAGGTTGGTAATATTTTGAGAAAAGTTTAAAGCAGAATTTCCGGATCCTTGATTAATTTGGGGTGTTTGGTTATAGCTGATTAAATTACTAATATTTCCATATTCAAACCAAGCTTTAGTAGTTTTATTTTTAGGGTTAACAGTAGCATTTAAAATAACAGAATTTGTTGAAATATTTGTTGCCGTTAAAGTATTAACTATTGGATAAGAATAACTTCCACTACTTCCACCGCCACCGCCACCGCCACCACCGCTACCTCCACCTCCACCACCACCACCTCCTCCATTATTGGCAGTTACGGTAAAAATTAGGCTATTAGAATTACAATTATTTCCATTAGAAATTTTAATATTAAATGTTCCAGCAGTAGAAAGATCTCCTGAATTTAAGGTTATTGTTAAGGAGTTAGAATTTAATACATTAGTTGTTTTGTTTAAGTTATTAAATAATCCTTTAGATGAAGTATTGGGATAAATTGAATCTTGAGAAGTTCCATCAATAAAATTTGTTCCAGTTATTGTAATTGTTGCCGAGTTTGAATTTGCTGTAATACTATTAGGGGAAATAGAAGAAATTGTTGGCACTAAACAATTATTAATTATATTATTTGAATTTGTTGTTTGAATAAAAAATACATCTCCATAATTTGTTCCACTAATATCTGAAGCTATTGCTCTAAAATAATAAATTGTTCCAGCAGTAATTGTTGGAGTAGAAAGAGTACATGAAAAAGTTCCTGTTTGATTATTTATAGGTTGTAATTTTTGACATACCATATTTCCAACTCCAGCTTGATTTGTTGGCAAATCACTTTTCTTGGTGGAATATTCAAATTTAGTGGTTACCTGAGATCCACTACCACTAAACATACCTTTAAGAGTAATAGAAGTCCCATTAGATGTTGCTGTTATGGTTGAGACGCTAGGGGAAGCAGATGCAAGATTTACACCTAAACTAAAAAAACTAGCTATTATAAAAGTAAATATTAAATTTTTCATTATTTTATTCATTGTTTGGATTATATCATATTCATCTACTAAAGTCAATAGATAAAATCTATTGCTTTTTTCTTTTTTTAAGGTATAATTTAATTAGATTTTGTGTTAGATAGTAGCTTATTTTAAATTTAAAATAAGAGGAAAGTCCGAACACTCACTCTTTTAATAGAGAAGCGTAGCGGGTAATGCCCGTCGTCCGCAAGGATAGAGTTGCGAACAGTGACGAAGTCGATTTATTTAGTGTTTACATTAGGTTAAATCGAAGTGAAACGGCAAAATACTTACGTGAGTGCAAGATCGTGCTCCATTTTATACCACTTATGGTGGGCAAAATTGGTAGAGAATCGCTTGAGTCCAAAAGCAATTGAGGACCTAGATAAATTACTATCGCCATTAACTTGGAACAGAATTCGGCTTATAGACACAAAATCTAAATATGAAAAATCCTCTTCTAGGAGAGGATTTTTCTGTAAAAGCTTGTTTTTTTATTTAAAGTATGCTATGCTTTTAAGTGTGAGTGTGAGGTAAATCTCACATTATTCGTAAAACAACATAAGTGCCACAAAAATACCCCGAGCTTGTCAGAGGGTATTTTTGTTTTTTAGCTTTAAAATTGGTATGATATCTTTATGAGATATTTTACAAATTTCTTTTTAAAAAAAGAAGAAAAATCTAGAAATTATTTTGAAAATTCTCCTTTTTTCCATGCTTTTTTAGCAGGCATAGGAGTTGTTTTATTTTGGCGTGGTGTTTGGGAGATAGCTGATTTGTTAAAATTAAATCCTTTTATTTCTATTATTTTAGGAATAATTATTTTAATAACTATTGGTTTGTTTCTACAAACTTTTGTTGGTAATACTATTATTATTAAAAAAGTTGATATAGAACACCAGATGGATAATAAAACTAAAAAAGATTTAGAAAAAGTTAAAAAAGAAATTAATTCAGAAGAAGTTAATTTAAGTTTAATTAATAATAAATTAGAGAAAATTGAAATACAAATTAGTGATTTAATTAAAAATTTAAAAATTTAAAAAATTAAAATTTTAAATTTACCCCTTTTAGTTATCTGTAGTATAATTAAAACAGAACCTTTAAAAATTAAATGTTATGGCTATTACCATTTTTTTTGCTGTAATTTCTGGTTTATTAACGCTACTAGCTTCTTATTTATATTTACTTTCTTTAATAAAGGAAAGTAATATTTTAAATAACAAATTTAAACCTAATGCCATTTCTTGGGCCATTTGGTTTTTAGCTGATTCTTTAAATTTATATACTTATTTTACCTTAGTTAAGGGCGATATGTTAGAAATGATTTTTTTAATTATCTGCACTCTTGAAACTTTGGTTGTTTTAAGTTTTTTAATTCACAAAAGAATAGCTAGTAAACCTGAAATTTATGAAATCATTTTAATTTTTTTTATTATTTCTATAATTCCATTTCAACTCATAACTGCCGAAACTCGAATTTCTAATTTAGTTTTACAGCTTGTTTATGTTGTTGGTTTTATTCCTATTATTTTAGGAATAATTCAAAAAAGAAATAATGAAATTAATTATTATGCCTGGGGCTTAGCCGCCTTAGGTGCTCTTTTCTCCGTGTTTATTCTTTTGTCTAATTTTCATGGAGATTTACTTTCTTTTATATCCCCAGTGGTTATTTTAATAGGGGATAGTATAGTTTTTGTTTTAATTTTAAAAAATAAAAAAAAGCATGTTAGTTAATTTAACTTCATGCTTTTCTTTTTTTGCTTTATTTTAGCAAAAAAACTAATTTAATTCTCTTTTAAAAGGACTAAGGGCTCCAATTAATAAGTTTAATTCTTTTGAAACTCTTATCTTTATTATAATTTTTTTATTTAAATTATAAATATTTTCTTTTTTTAAAAAAATATTAAATATTTTTAAAATAAGAGAAATAATCCCACCTCTTGTTTTTTTAGAACCAATTGTTATTATCCAGAAAAACAAAAGATAAATGATTAAGTATTTTTCATTTATAATAAAAATAAAAAAAACTATACTGGCAACTATTTTTAGTAATATTAATATATTTCCTAAAAAATTCATTAATTTATTTTTTATTTTTACATTTCTTAAATATCTTAAAAAGAAAAAATAATTTTTAATTAATTGAATTAATGGATATACCATTGCTATTATTACTAAAAAAATAAGATCTGGATGATTTTCTATTTTAAAATCAAAGATTAAGAAAATAAAAAAACAAATCCAGCAAATTAATAAAAGGTTGTTTGTTTTCATTTCAAGTGGTTTTTAAAGGTACGTTTTTTAAAAAGAATAACATTTTAAAAAATTTTTTTCAATAATAAAAAAACACCTCATGGTGTTGTTTTATTGTGGACCCTACAGGAATCTCTCCCTCGACTAAAATTTTTTCGTCAAAAAATTTTGTCTGGGCACCAGCTCATCTATTTTTTCTGGTGAAAAAATATGATTCCGCTGTTCTCGTCCTGACGCAAGTAAAGCAGTTTACTTGCTTAGCGCCTACAATAAAAAAACACCTCATGGTGTTGTTTTATTGTGGACCCTACAGGACTCGAACCTGCCACCTCCTCATTGCAAATGAGGCGCTCTAGCCAGATGAGCTAAGGGCCCAATAAAAATATTCTATATTATTTATATAAAAATGCAACTTTTATTTTGTTGTTTTTTTATATTTTTTTTGTTAATATATAATAGTTCTTTAAAATTTTAAAACAAATTCGGGAGTAGCTCAGCGGTAGAGCGGTCGCCTGTGAGTTATTACGCAGCTTCCTACTGAAAAGTAGGTTGAAAAACAAGGTGAATTCGGGGAAGCCCTTTAGAACTTTTGCAAAACGAAAGTTCAGGTGATTAATTTAAATTGATTTAACCTAGGGTAATCCCGAGCCAATCCTTTGTTGAAGTTTTGGAAGGCATTGCCTTGCCGAAGCTTTAGCGGAGGCAGGTGTAGAGACTATCCTTTATGGAGTAGCTTTTCAATAAAAATTGAAGCGCGAAGCGCCTTGGTCCTAAGTCATTTAATTAAAATGATATGGATATGATATAGTCCACACTTCTAGTAATAGAAGATAAAGTGTAAGCGATTGGTCGTAGGTTCGATCCCTACCTCCCGAGCCAGTTAGGGTTGTCAGCTAGTTCTAGGACTAGATTGAATGGAGAAGCTATTGTAAAACATAGCTTTTTTTCATTTACGGTAGGGTTCTGAAGTAGGTAACTTAAAAATTGTCTTTTTCCTGCTATATCAGAACTTTTCTCAAAAATTTCTTTTGCTCTTCTTGCCACAGAAACAACAACTGCAACGGTGGTTTGGTATTCATAATCTGCTTTTCTGTGTTCAGACATTTCAATTTCAAGAACCTGCATTTGATCCTGAAGCTCTTGGTGTTTCTTGTCATAGATGTCCTTAGTAATTCTCCTTTGAAATACTTATCAATAAGTGCTTCAATTTGTTTTGTTTTTTTGAACAAAAAAGAAACCCTTGGAGCATACTTTGGGTCCTTGTTGGTGCTTAATATTTCAAAGCCATTTATAATTGCACTTACTACTATTCCTATGTCGTTTATTTCTACAACAGAAGAATATTCACTATCATCTATATCTTTTAATTGCATATAATCTAATTTTTAATCTTATAATTTAGAGATGACTAATCTCTACGCTTTATATATAGGAAATAAAAAAAGCCCATTGAG
>CAZIWS010000014.1:6493-11755 GCA_964543175.1 uncultured Candidatus Saccharibacteria bacterium | reverse complement strand
GGCAGGAGCTTACTTTATAATACAGCAATTTGAAACCTATCTTTTCGCGCCATTAATTGTTAAAAAAGTAACGGGACTTTCTCCTTTGGTTGTTATTTTAGCTGTTTTAATTGGTTATCAATTAGCTGGTTTGTGGGGTTTAATTTTAGCTATTCCGGCCGCTGTTTTGTTTATAGAATTATTAAATGATGTTGAAAAACATAAAATCTTTACTAAAAAACAGAAAGAATAAAATCTTTTTAAGCCTTATTTATTTTTATGAAAATTTCTGAGAATAGTGAAAAAAGTTTCTATTTAACAACTACTCTTCCTTATGTTAACGCTCCATTACACCTAGGGCATGCTTTAGAACTTATTAGGGCTGATGCAATTGTGCGTTATAAAAAAATTTTAAATTATGATGTATTTTTTAATACTGGCACCGATGAGCATGGTTTAAAAATTTTTGAAAAAGCTCAAGAAAAAAATATTTCTCCCCAAGAATTTGTAAATCAAGGTTTTCAAATTTTCCAAGATCAATTAAGTATCTTTAATATAAGCAGTGATGTCCATTTTATTAGAACAACTGATTCTAAACATATTAAAATTGCTTTAGGTTTTTGGAAAAGAGTTTCTGATAATGGTTTTATTTATAAAAAAAAATATCAAGCAAAATATTGTAGTGGTTGTGAAAGCGAAAAAACTGATTCCGAGCTGATAAATGGTCAATGTTCTGAACACTTAGGCCAAGAATTAAAAATTATAGATGAAGAAAATTATTTTTTTAAATATTCTTTATTTACCCAAAAACTTTCTGAATTTTATCAACAAAATCCTAATTTTATTATTCCAGAATTTCGCTTTAATGAAATTAAAAATTTTGTTTTAAATGGCTTGCAAGATTTTTCAATTTCTCGTTTAAAAAGTAAAATGCCTTGGGGAATTGAAGTTCCCGGAGATTCTGAACAAGTAATGTATGTTTGGTTTGATGCTTTAGTAAATTATATTGCTACTCTAGCAGATGAAAACATAAATTCTTTAGAAGAATTAGAAAAAAGTGAAAATTTTAAAAAATATTGGGTAAATGGTATGCCAACTCAATATTGCGGTAAAGATAATACTCGTTTTCAGGGAGCTATGTGGCAAGCAATGCTTATGGCTGCTAATTTACCTAATTCTTTTCAAATAATTGTAAATGGTTTTATAACAGCACAGGGAGGAATTCGAATGTCTAAAACTCTTGGAAATGTAATTGATCCTCGTGATATTGTTTCAGAATATGGAACAGATGCTTTAAGATATTTTTTATTAAAAGAAGTTGGTAGTTTTGAAGATAGCCCATTTACTATTGAAAGATTTAAAGAAGCATATAATTCAGGCTTAGCTAATGGTTTAGGGAATTTAGTTTCAAGAATTTTAACCTTATCGGAGAAGTATTTGACCCCCTCTGTCTTCGACATCTCCCCCTTGGCAGGGGGCGAGAAAAAACTCCCGCAAGAATTTACAGATTATTTAGAAACTTTCGATATTAAAAAAGCCATGGATTTTATTTGGAATAAAATTACCAATTTAGATAAAAAAATTCAAGAGACTGAGCCATTTAAAGTTATTAAAGTTGATGAAAAAAAGGGAAAAGAATTAATAAAAGAAATGATAATTGAACTTTATATGATTGATAGAATGTTAAATCCAGTTATGCCTGAAACTTCAGAAAAAATTCAAGAATTAATTAAAGAAAATAAAAAACCAGAACAACCTTTGTTTTTGAGGAAATAAGTTGAATTTTCTCCTCCTTGTAGAGGAGGAGTGCCCTGAGCTTGGCGAAGGGCGAGGTGGTGATTTTTAAATTACCACCCCCAACCCCCTCCTTAATAAAGGAGGGGAGCTTAAATACAATGAAAACCATTAATAATATAAAAAATTTATATAGCCGAAGAAAAGAATTAAGAAATAATAGCACTCCCCAAGAAATTTTGCTTTGGAATAAATTAAAAAATTCTCAACTTAATTTTAAATTTCGTAGGCAGCATAGCATTGGTGGCTATATTGTTGATTTTTATTGTCCATCTAAAAAGATAGTAATAGAAGTTGATGGATCTCAGCATTTTAAAAAAGAAGCAGTAGAATATCACGAAATTAGAAGTAATTATTTAGAAGGATTAAATATAAAAGTTTTACGTTTTACAAACACAGAGATAAATAATAATATTAAAGGTGTGTTATTAAAAATAAAAAATGAATTAAAAAAATAAAATGCCAAAATACTTCGACATACATGCGCATACGAATTTCAAAGCTTTTAAAGATGACGGAAAAGAGGTAATTCAACGGGCGTTAGATAATGATACTTATTTAATAAATGTTGGTAGTCAATATAGCACTTCTAAAAGAGCACTTGAAATTGCAGAAAAATATTCTGAAGGTGTTTATGCTTCTGTTGGTTTACACCCAATTCATTTAGAAGAATCCTATCATGATGAAGAAGAAGTTTCTGGCGAACCTTTTATGTCTAAAGCAGAAATTTTTGATTATCAAAAATATTTAGAATTAGCTAAAAATCCTAAAGTAGTTGCCATTGGTGAATGTGGCTTAGACTATTATCACCTGACACCTGAAAGTATTCAAAAACAAAAAGAAGTTTTTATTGAGCAAGTTAAATTAGCTCTCGAGGTAAATAAGCCTTTAATGTTGCATATTCGTAATGGTTCCACAAGCTCACCACAAGCAAAATTAAATAATGCTTATACTGATGTGGCAGAAATTTTAGAAAAATATCCAGGAGTTCAGGCTGTTTCTCATTGTTTTGGTGGTACAGTGGAAGACATGAATAGATTTATTCAATTAGGTATTTATATTTCTCTAGCTGGTAATATTACTTATAAAAATAGACCTGAAATTTTTGATTTTGAAAAAGTAATTAAAGAAACACCCCTAGAGTATATTTTAACTGATACTGATAGTCCCTATCTTACGCCAGTGCCACATAGAGGAGAACGTAATGAGCCATTTTATGTAAAAGAAATTGTCAAAAAAATTGCTGAAATTAAAGGCTTAAAAGAAGAAATTGTTGCCAAAGCTATTGTTCAGAACACTAAAAGACTTTTTAAAATTTAAATTTTATTTAAAGTGTTCTTTACTTTTTGGTTAATTCTTGATAATCTGTTTATATCTCATTTGAGTTGAACTGAAATCAACTCACCTTGGTCCATAGTGAGATTTTATTAAAATAATTAATTTATAATTCTAATGGAAGAAAAAAATATTGATTCACGAGTATATGAAGTCAGTTTTCTTTTTGTGCCTACTTTGTCTGAAGATGAAGTTTTAAATTCTTTTAATTCTTTAAGAGAATTGATTCTTTCTTTTGAGGGAGAAACTATTTCAGATGAAATGCCTAAGATAATTGAACTTGCTTATACTATGCAAAAAACAATCAAAAACAAAATCAATAAATTTGATAATGGATATTTTGGTTGGATTAAGTTTTTTATGGATGCCGAAAAGGTTTCTGAATTAAAAAAGAAGCTTGATTTATCTTCTGAAATTATTCGTTTTCTAATAGTTAAAACTGTTAAAGAAAACACTATGTCTCTTAAGAAATTTAATAGAGATAATTCTCGTCGCCGATCCTATGTTAATAAAAAAGAAGGTAAGGTAGAAGAAGAAATAAATAAAGAAGAAGTAGATAAAGAAATTGAAGCAATGGTGGAAAGCGTAAGTTAAATATTTTTATTTTAAATTGCGGTCGCAGTTTTAAATAAAAAATAAAAAATATTATTAGTTTAATTTAATAGGTTGGTTTTATTTTAAAAAGTAAAACCTATACCCATATCTAAACAGATGTATTTAAACAAAGCAATTGTTATAGGAAATCTTACTAGAGATCCTGAACTTCGTTCTCTCCCTTCTGGAATAAAAGTTTGTTCTTTTTCAATAGCCACTAATAGAGTTTGGAAAGATAAAGATGGTTCTAGAAAAGAAGCTACTGATTATCACAATATTGTAGTGTTTGGCCGTCAGGCAGAAACAGTTAATCAATATATGAAAAAGGGGAGTTCTATTTTAGTTGAAGGAAGAATGCAAACAAGAAGTTGGGATGATAAAAATAGTGGTGAAAAAAAATATCGTACTGAAATTATTGCTGATCGAACTCAATTTGGTCCTAAAAATAATAACAGCGTTAGTGCCACAAATAATAATTCAACTCCAGAGCCAAAGTCGAACGGACAGGAGATTGATAGTATCGAATATCCTGAAGAAGACATAAATCCAGAAGATATTCCATTCTAAAGTTAAAAATATAAAATTAATTACTAGAAACTAATTATGAAACTAGATTATTTTTCATCAAATAATATAAAACACATTGATTACAAAGATACAGATGTTTTAAAAAAATTCTTAAATCCAAATGGTAAAATTTTAAAACATACTCGAACAGGCGTTAATTCAAAAAATCAACGTAAATTATCTTTAGCTATTAAAAGAGCTCGCTTTATGGGTTTGCTTCCTTTTGTTGCTAAATAAAAATATTTAAATAAAAAAATGCACAGGAAAACCCTGTGCATTTTTTTATTGCCCCTTCCTCAACTAAAGAGAAAAATACAGAAAATAAAGTTGACATTATTTATCCATTTGTATATACTTTTAGATATGGAAACAACAATTTTAATTAAAACTAAAAAAGATTTAAAATCAAAAGCCCAAGACTTGGCTAAGGAATTAGGACTTTCTTTAACTGATGTAATAAATGCCTCCTTGCGTCAATTTGTAGTCAATCAAGGAATAACCATTTCTAAACTACCAACTGAAAATTTAAATAACTATTTAAATAAAAAAGAAATTATTTCTGCTTATCAAGACTCCTTAAAAGAATTTTAGAATTTTATGTTTTTATTTAAAACTAAAAACTATAAAAAAAATATTATTTCCTTACCAAAGAAAGATCAAGATTTTTTAAATAAACAAGAAAAATTATTATTAGAAAATATTTTTCATTCTCAATTACATACAAAAAGACTTCAGGGATTTCCAGATGTTCATATTTTTTCTTTTAGGATTACTAGAAAATATAGAGGTATTTTTAGAATAGAAGGGGATAATATTATTTTATTTGCTATTGGCCATCGAAAAGATATTTATAAATCATTTTAAAAACTCTCCCTAGCTTACTCTTTCAACATATTCGCCGGTTTCAGTATTTACTCGAACAATTTCTCCTTCACTTATAAACATAGGAACAGTTAAGTTTGTATTATTTTCTAAAACTACTACCTTATTTCC
>CAZIWS010000014.1:468-6483 GCA_964543175.1 uncultured Candidatus Saccharibacteria bacterium | reverse complement strand
TAGAGCTATCTCCTCGAACAGCAGGAGGAGCTTCTTTTACTTTAAATTCCATTTTAATTGGTAAGCTGATTCCAATTATTTTTTCATCATCATCATCATCATTATCCCAAACCAGAATAGTTGCATTTTCATTGGGCTTTAAGAATTTAGCCGTTAAGGGATTAATTAAAGAAGCTTCTATTTTAAATCTATTAGCTTTATTTTCTGGATCACAAAACCAAAATTCATCTCCACCTATACCAACTGTACTGCGAGCAGGTTTGTTAGAATACAAAAACATTGCATCCTTTTTAGTAATATCAGCTTCTTCTGCTTTGTCAGAAACATGAAAAGTAGCTGGGAAAACTTTTCCAGAAATTAAACTTTTTAATTTAACTTGATTTTGAGGTTTTCTTTGCTGAGTTCGAGCAACATGACTTTCTATTACCTCACAGGGTTCTTCATTATAAATAATTATTTTTTTCTCACGAATTTCATTATATTGTAATTGAGACATAAATCTATCTTAACAAAATAATTTTAAAAATCAAAACTCCCCTCCTTATTCAAGGAGGGGGTTGGGGGGTGGTAATTCTTTTAATCACCACCTCGCCCTTCGCTAGGCGAAGGGCACTCCTCCTCAACAAGGAGGAGAGAAAACAATAAAAATTCCCATACCGGGTATGGGAATTTTTAAGGAGGGGTTGAGGGGGTAATTTATTCCACCCCAGCTGTTTTTACTTGAATTTCATCAAAACGAGCAAGGATTTCTTTTTCTATTTCTTTAGCTATTTTAGTATTTTCTTTTAACCAAGTACGAGTTGCATCATAACCTCGGCCCATTGAAATTTTTTCTTCTTTTGTTTCGCCGGAGCCCTTAGCAGAGGCAGGTTTGTAAGAATACGAAGCACCTGATTTTTCTATTATGCCAATTTTTTCTCCTAGGGCCATTAATTCTCCTTCATGAGAAATACCTTCACCGTAAATAATATCAAATTCTGTTTGTTTAAAAGGAGCAGCCACTTTATTTTTTACAATTTTAACTCGTGTTCTTCCTCCCACCACTTCTTCTCCTTTTTTTATTTGAGCTATTCTTCTAATATCAAAACGAACAGAAGTATAAAACTTTAAAGCTTTTCCTCCGGGAGTTGTTTCTGGATTTCCAAACATAACTCCTATTTGCATACGAATTTGATTAATAAAAATTACAGTTGTTTTTGATTTAGCTACAATGGCAGTTAGTTTACGTAGAGCTTGAGACATTAAACGAGCCTGTCTTCCAATATGAGATTGCCCCATGTCTCCTTCAATTTCATCTTTAGGAGTAAGAGCAGCCACTGAATCAACAACAACTACATCAATTTTTCCAGAACGAACTAAAGATTCACAAATTTCTAATCCTTCTTCTCCGGTATCAGGCTGAGAAATTAAAAGTTCTGCTGTTTTAACTCCTAGGTTTTTAGAATAAACTGGATCCATGGCATGTTCGGCATCAATAAAAGCACAAATTCCTCCTGCTTTCTGGGCTTCGGCAATAATATGTAATGCTAAGGTTGTTTTTCCAGAAGATTCTGGTCCAAATATTTCTATTATTCTACCTCTTGGAACACCTCCAATACCCAAAGCCATATCTAAACCAATTGAACCAGTTGAAATTGCACTAATTCCAACTTTAGGCTTATCTCCCAGCATCATTATTGAACCTTCTCCAAATTTTGTTTGAATTGATTTAATAGTACTTTCTAATTCCATTGAATTTGTTTTTTTCTCTTTTTTTTCTTTTTTCTTTTTCATATATTTTTATATATTAATTGATAATTTTTTTCATCTTTATTGCCAAATTTATCTTCAGCTTTAATTGTTAACTTATTATAACCTAAAAAAAGAGAAATAGTTTCATTGAAATTTCCTTCTTGATCTAGGGTTATTTCTCGGTCATTTAAACTTAAAAAAATAGCATTTTTAGCATTACCAGTTATATTTTGTATGCTTTGATAAAGAGTTGTATTATTTTCTATGTTTACATTTTTTATTTTAACCCCAAAAATTAAACTTCTAGAACCTAAAAAAATATAAATTAAAATAAAAGTAAAAAGTCCAATAAAAAGAAATACTCTTAATTTTTTTTTAGCGTCTTGCTTCATAAATTTCTTTAATAAACATTTTCTTCGTTTTCATTTTTTTCTATTTTTTCTAATACTTCTCTTGGCTTAGCACCATCGCCGGGTCCAATTACTCCTCTTTCTTCTAACATATCCATTAAACGAGCAGCTCGAGCATAACCTAGTTTTAATTTTCTTTGAAGATAAGAAGTAGAAGCTTTTCCTGCTTCAATTATACACAATCGAGCATCTTCATACATTTCATCATCATTTGAGTTGCTACTATCTAAAGAACTTTCGAAAATACTTTTATCAGCTGAAATAGAACCTTGAGTTAAATTAATTTCTTTAGTTAATTCATCTTTGTAATTATCAACTAAATGTTTTACAACTTTTTTAACTTCAGCTTCTGAAATAAAGGCTGATTGTAAACGCTCTGGCTGAGCATCTCCTGAAGAATAAAGCATATCTCCTGCACCTAATAATTTTTCAGCTCCTCCAGCATCTAAAATAGTACGTGAGTCAATTTGAGAAGAAACTTTTAAAGCAATACGAGCTGGAATATTAGCTTTAATTAATCCAGTAATAACATTCACTTCAGGTCTTTGAGTTGAAAGAATTAAATGAATACCAACTGCTCGAGACATTTGAGCTAAGCGAACAATGGCTGATTCTAATTCTCTAGGATAGGTACTCATAATATCAGCCAATTCGTCAATAATAATTACGATATAAGGCAAACGGTCTCGATAGGAATCTTCGGCTGGATCTTTAGTAGAAGATTTTGCCCAAATATTTTTATGATAAGATTCAATATCTCTAACTGATTCAGCTTCTAAAATATCATAACGGCGATCCATTTCTTTGGCTGCCCATTTTAAGGCTAAAATAGTTTTCTTAGCTTCAGTGATTACCGGAGTAAGTAAATGAGGGATTTTATTATACAAAGTTAATTCAACTCTTTTAGGATCAATCATTATAAATTTTAAATCATCGGGGCCATTGCGGTAAAGTAGGGAAGCTATCATTGAATGGATGGTTACTGATTTTCCTGAACCAGTTGTTCCAGCAACTAAACAATGAGGCATTTTAGCTAAATTACCAAAAGAAGCTCTGCCTGAAATATTTCTTCCTAAAGCAACCGTTAATGGTTTTTGTGAGTGTTGGTATTTTTCATCTGAAAGTAATGTTGCTAAGCCGACAATTGATTTTGATTTATTAGGAATTTCAATACCTACTAAAGATTTTCCGGGGATAGGAGCTTCTATTCGAATTGGATGAGCTGCTAGAGCTAGGGCTAAATCATTTTGTAAGCCTACAATTCTAGAAAGTTTTACTCCCTGAGCTGGTTTAAGAGCATAACGAGTAACTGTTGGCCCAATGGTAATTTCATCCATTTCAACTTCAATTCCAAAATTAGCTAAAGTTCTTTTAATTATATTAGCATTAGCTTTTATATCACCTGTATTAGGTTTTCCTTTGTCTTCTTCTAGAAGAGAAAGTGGGGGAGCAATATAATTAGTTGAATTATATTTTTTATTTTTAAATTTTTCTGGAATAAATTCTTCTTCTTTTTGTCCTTCATTTATTTTAAATTCTTCTTTTTTTCCTTTTGGGATTTCTTTTTTTTCTTCTTCTTTTTCCTTTTCTTCTTCGTCTTCATCAGCATCATCTTCTTCAATATATTCTTCTTCCTGCTTTTCTTTTTTAAAGCCTAATTTTTTTTGAATAAAATTCCAGAGTTTATTTAAAATTGGCAATAATTCTAGTTTACTATCAAACATTATTAAAATTGAAATTATCCAAACTGCAAAAGATAAAAAAATACTGGCATAAACATCAAATAAAGAAATTAAAGGACGGGCTACTATTTTTCCCAATAAGCCTCCTGAATTACTTTCTGAATTTATCATTATTGAAATTATTGAAACCATTCCTAGTCCTGAAAATAAAAAAAGCAAAGAACTAGTTGTTCGCAACCAACCCATTTTAATTTTTTGTGCTTTTAAAAAAGAGCCTCCCAGAAGAATAAAAAGAATAGGTAAAAGAGCATAACCAAAACCAAATAAAAGATAAAATATTTTATAAATTAAATTTCCTGCTTTTCCTGCTAAAGAAAAAGCCGCCAGTGAAAAGAAAATAGCCAAAACAAAAAAGATAATAGCAAAGATGCTATTTTTTGTTTCACTTTTTAATTTTATATTTTCTTTTTGATATGAATTTTTTTTCTCAATCTTCTTTTTATTTTTTGCCATGAAGTTATTTTACCACTTTTTATCCTTTTTTAAAATGAGTTTCAGAAAATTAAAAATTAAAAATTAAATTTACTTTAATTTCTTTTAAATTATTTTTCCTTGCCCTTGCCTTTTCTTTTTCTTGCTTTTTTCTGTCCTTTAGATATAATAATGGACATCATGTTAAGTCATCATAGAAATTCCCAAAATTCTATAAAAGACAATTTCTCCCCAGTAGCTTCTTTTCAAAAAGGACAGACCTCTTTTTTTTATGTAAATAAAAAAACAGACAAGCTCATTACTGCCCTTTATCTAGTAACAGACATAATGGACAAAGATGAGCCTTTAAGAAACAAATTAAGGACACTGGGCACTGATATTCTATTGGACAGCTATGATTTCTCTAGTGCCAATAGCACCAATTTAATTCAAAAGGACATTCTAAAAATAAATCAAATACTGTCCTTTTTAGAAATAGCATTTACAGTGGGTATTATTTCTAATATGAATTTTGAAATATTAAAAAAAGAATTTTTCTTATTAAAAGAAGCTTTACTTAATTTTCATAAACCTTTTTCAATAGAAGATTTTTTAACAGACGAAAATGAAAGCTCAGGCTATTTAGAAGATTTTTCTAGAGAGTATTATTTACCTAAAAATGAAAATCAAAATATTAAAACTGATTTGTCTAAAATAAGACCAATAGGACAAGCAAGAGAAATAGGACAAACAGGACTTAGGTTAGGTGTTCAAAAAGGGGGTACTTTACTTAATGCCCTAAAGGACATCAAAAATAGAAATAACTTTAAAAACAGCCACAACTTGTCCAATAAGAAAATTAATAACCCTATAAAAGAAAATATCTTAAAAGAAAGCTTTAATAAAATAAAAAACGAAAGAAAAGAAATTATTTTAAATATAATCCAAAAATGTCCTTTAGTTTTAGAAAGCAAAGAAGGTATTCCTAATGGCAGGTGGGCAACTATAAAGGACATCCTAACTGGCTTCAAGGACATCGGTTTAGAAGTAGGGGAAAAGACATTACAGCGAGAATTAATTTCTATGGTTTCAAATGGCATTCTTTATAAAGCTGGAGAAAAAAGATGGAGCAAATATTCAATTGCTAAGCTTGTTAAATAAGTAAGATTTTCTCTTTTATTACGTCTGCTAAAGTAGACCTGATGGTTTGCTTTTTTTATAAAAATATGCAATCATATAGGTGAGGAAATCAAGCTATATTTTTCTAAATTTATTTTACAAGTAATTAGTTTTAAAAAACTAGTTACTCTAAACTAAATATTAGAAACTAATATTGTCTGGTTATCCACATAATATTTTGCTGAATTTTTTAGCAAATATTATAATGATATTGTGCTTTTAAATTTCGTTTAGAACGTAATTTTTTGCACAGAATTTTTTCGTTCAAAATTTCGTCGAAAAAATTTTGAAGGAGAGGATCATTGAAAACTGAATAATTATAAATTAAACTTTTAAAGTTTTGTTTATAATGTTCAATTTAAATTTATTTAAATTGAAAGTTTTCAATTTATGTTTCAATCTTTTTATTATTTTTCTTTTATCTATTTATTACTATTTTGATAAATTAAAAATAATAATAGAAAAGTTATATGCTTTTAGTTTTGTCCTCTCCAATAAAAGGTTAGGGCAAGTCGAAACTAATTAATGGCATATAAAAACTC
>CAZIWS010000014.1:0-458 GCA_964543175.1 uncultured Candidatus Saccharibacteria bacterium | reverse complement strand
ACTCGTTTCTGTTTTTTCATTTTCTAAAATTAAAATTTAGATTATTAGAGAAGCAGGCCGACGAGTGTTATTAAATAATATTATGAGTAAATTATTAAAATCAAAAATCCTTCTTGGAGTTATGATTGTTGCAGTAATGTTCGTAGGTTTTGCTGTTGTTAAATCAACAGTAGAAGCTAACACAAACTGTACACTTTCAGGAGTAACTTTGAGAGTAGGATCAGTTGGAGCAGATGTAATCTGTCTTCAATCAAAACTTGGTGTTACAGCTGATGGAAAATTCGGACCAATGACAAAAGCTGCAGTTATGCAATACCAAAGTGCAAATCAATTAGTAGCAGATGGAGTAGTTGGTGCTATGACAAGAGCAGCTATGATGTCAGTACAAACAGGAACTACAACAGAACCTCTTTGTCCAAATGGAATGACATTGGCAAGTAATTGTTCAGTAGCTCCAG
>CAZIWS010000013.1:0-11809 GCA_964543175.1 uncultured Candidatus Saccharibacteria bacterium | reverse complement strand
TTACAGGGGGCGGAGTTAAGATCATTTTTCTTCCTTGTGGTCTGTCTGGAGCAGTAATAATCAAAGAGGGAAGATAGCCATTATTTTTTAAGATTTGGAGCGTTTCTGACGCAACATCAGGTGTTCCAAAAAAGATAAAATTTATTTTTTTCATATATTTAAAATATTAACATAAAAAATCATTTTTCATTAATTTATTTTTTTATGTTAATATTTAAGTATGACAAAAGAAAAAGGACTTACTTCGAATGAGGTTAAATTAAAAATTAAACAATATGGTTTAAATGAAATTAAAGATATTAATAAAACTAGTGTATTTAAGATTTTTTTACGTCAAATAAAAAGTAATTTTATTGTTTATTTACTTTTTGCTGCCGCCTTAATTTCTTTTTTTGTTGGTAAAAATATTACTGCTTATACTATATTAGCTGTAATTTTATCTGTAATTATTGTTGGTTTTGTTCAAGAGTATCGATCTGAAAAAGCAATTGGGGCACTAAAAGCTATGCTTCTGCCTGTTGCTATTGTTATTAGAGATGGAAAAGAACAAGAAATTGAGGCTATTAATATTGTTCCAGAAGATATTTTATTATTAAGAACTGGAGAAAAAATACCAGCCGATTGTATTTTATTAGAAGAAAAGGAGCTAAAAGTTAATGAAGCTATTTTAACAGGTGAGTCAAAAGAAATAAGTAAAAATATAAATAATCAAAAAGAAAACAACGAAGATAATTTAATTTTTATGGGAACTTATGTTGTAAACGGTAGATGTATTGCTAAGGTTATTCATACTGGCATGAACACTAAATTTGGCAAAATTGCAAAATTAATTTCAACAACTGAAAAAGAATTACCTCTTCAAAAAAAAGTTAATAAAATTGCTAAATATATGGCAATTTTAGCGATGGTTGTTTCTGTTACTACTGGAGCCTTGATGTTTTTGCGAGCTGATTTAATAAACACTGATTTTATTGTAAATGTTTTAATTTTAGTTATTGCTTTGTCTGTTTCAGCTTTTCCAGAAGGACTTCCAGTTGTTTTGATAACTACTCTTTCTTCAGGGGCTTATAGAATGGCTAAATTAAATGCAATTGTTAACAGAATGTCTATTATTGAAACATTAGGTGAAACTACTGTAGTTTGTTCTGATAAAACAGGAACTATTACTAAAGGAGAAATGACGGTCAGAAAAATCTTTATTAATGATTTATTTTTTAATGTTACTGGAACAGGATATCAAGGTAAAGGTGAATTTTTATTAGAAGATAAAAATATTAATTTAAAAGATTATTCTTTTGATTTACTTTTTAAAAGTGCAATTTTGTGTAATGATTCTAGAATTGAAAAAACTGGTGAGAATAGTGAATATAAAACTTTTGGCTCTCCAACTGAAGCAGCGCTGTTAATTATGGGAGCTAAAGCTAATTTTTTTAAAGACGATTTATTTTTTGAAAGATTAGAAGAAATACCTTTTAGTTCTGAAAGAAAAATGATGTCAGTTTCAGGAAAAGAAAATCAAGAAGAATTTATTTATACCAAAGGAGCTTTAGAATATTTAATAAAAAGTTGTAAATTTATTCAAAAAAAAGATGGGATTTTTGATTTAACCTTAGAAGAAAAAAATAAAATTTTAGAAATAAATAATAGTATGGCTTTAGGAGCTCTTAGGACTTTAGCTTTTGCTTATAAAAAAAATAATTCTTTAAGTAAAGAAAAATTTGAAGATAATTTAATTTTTATTGGTTTGGTTGGAATGGAAGATCCCCCTAGGGAAGAAGTTAAAAATTCAATTCAGCAATGTTATAAAGCAGGAATAAGTGTAAAAATGATTACTGGAGACAATAAAGAAACAGCCTTGGCGGTTGCTAAAGAAATTAATTTAATTGGCAAATTAATTGAAGGACATGAGTTAGAAAAGATAACTGATGAAGAATTAGCTCAAGCAATAAGTGAAATTGTTATTTTTGCTCGAGTTAAGCCAGAACATAAACTAAGAATTATTAAAGCTCTTAAATTAAATGGGGAAATAGTTACTATGACCGGAGATGGCGTTAATGATGCTCCGGCTCTAAAAGAAGCTCATATTGGAGTAGCCATGGGTAAAAATGGTACCGATGTTTCGCGTTCAGTTGCTGATCTTACTTTAAAAGATGATAATTTTAGTACCATTGTTTTAGCTATTAAAGAAGGTAGGACTATTTTTAAAAATATTCGTAAATTTGTTACTTATCAACTTTCTTGTAATTTTTCTGAACTAGCTATTTTATTTTTTGGTGTTTTGTTGGCACCTATTTTTGGTTGGCAAATTCCTTTATTATTAGCCTTACAAATTCTTTTTATGAATCTTATTACTGATAATTTACCAGCTATTACCTTAGGTTTTAATAATGTTTCAGAAGATATTATGATTGAAAAACCAAGGCGCAATAATCAAATTCTTAATAAGAAATTAATTTTATTATTAATTTCTACTGGCGGACTTATGACTTTTTTTACCTTATTAAGTTATTTATTTACTTTTAATTTTTTAGGAGAAAGTGCTGAATACTCTAGAACAGTCGCTTTGTTTACTTTAATTTGTTTAGAAATTATGCTGGCTTTTAACTTTAGATCTTTTCGTAAAGGAGTTTTAAATAGAAGTTTATTAATCAACCCTTATTTATTTTATGCCTCTGCTATTTCTTTAATTACAGCTTTTTTGATTATTTACTCTCCTTTAAATAAATTATTTGAAACAGTTCCTTTGCAATTAAATGGAATTTTAATTGGAGTTATGTTTGCTTTAATTTTAACTTTAATTTTTGATTTTTTGAAAAAATTAAATAAACAGAATAAATTCATTATTTTAGAGAATATTTTAAAAAGTTAAAAATTAATTTAATTTTGGAATTTCCTCTTGAATTTCTTTAGCTTTGTCGGTAAAAAGAATACCATTTAAGTGATCAATTTCATGTTGAAAAATTTCAGCTAATAAGCCACTTGCTCCTCGAGTTATTTTTTTACCACTAGGGTCATAGGCTGAAATAGTTGCTTTTTTAGAACGGTAAGCTTTTCCATAAAAATAACGAATTGATAAACAACCTTCAGGCATCCACTCTTTTTCTTTCGATAATTTTATTATTTTAGGATTAATAAAAACTAAATCTTGGGGTATTGAATCTGAGGTGATGATTTTTTCCCCTCTAATAAAGTTTTTATGAAAAATTTTTCCAGATACTATAAAAATTTGTAATGAATATCCTATTTGGGGGGCCGCCAAAGCAACACCATCATTTTGGCTTTTTAAAGCCAAGGACATTTCATTAATTATTTTTTTAATTTTAGGAGAATTAATTTGATTAATTGGAATTTCTTTTGCAATTTCTCTTAAAACCTTATGGTCTTTTTGTACTATTTTTTTCATTTTTCTATTTTATATTTTTGAGATAGTCTAAAAGTTTTGATATTTTTACTGTATTTTGAGATCTATTAGACATATCTCTTACTATAACTGAATTTTCTAAAGCCTCTTTTTGTCCAAAAATTAAAACATAGGGTACTTGTAATTTTTCTGCTATTGATAATTGAGCACCTAAGCTATCCTTTGAAAGTGTCTGGGCTATTGGAATATGTGCTTTTCTGAGAATTTCAATAACATTTAAACTTTTTAATTTTGCTTCTGATCCTAGTTGAATAAAATATATTTTTGGCTTTTTATTTATTCGAGGAGATAATTTTTTATACCAAGAAGAAGCAATTACTCTATCTACTCCAATTGAAAAACCTACTGCCGGAACTTCTTTTTTGCTTCCCAATTGTTTGGCCAAATAATCATATCTTCCACCTCCTGCTATTGTAATAGGATTTCCATCTTCTCCTCCTTTTTCTTCAATTACTTCAAAAACTGTTCTAGTGTAATAAGAAAGACCTCTTACTAAATTTTTATTAATATTATAAGGAATTTCCATTTCTTCTAAATATTCTAAAACTTCTTTAAAGTGTTTTTTACAAGAAGAACATAAAAAACTAATTGAATCTGGGGCATTTTCATTTATTTCTTTTGTTTTTATTTCTTTTGAATCTAAAATCCTTAAAGGATTCTTTTTTAAGCGCTCACGATCTTTGGCTGGTAAATTATTTATATTTTTTTTGTAGTAATTAACTAATTCTTTAAGATAAATATTTCGACATTCTTTGTCTCCAATTGAATTTATATCTAAGGTTATATTTTCAGCACCTGCTTCTTTTAAAATATTTATTCCAGTTTTAATAACCAAAGCATCCATAATACTTTTTTCACTTCCAAGTGAATCTAAATCAAATTGCCAAAATTGACGAAAACGTCCTTGTTGTGGATTGTCATGTCTAAAACTAGGACCATATTGATAAAATAAAACGGGTTGGGGAAGATTTTGCATTCCATTTTCAATATAAGCTCTAATTAGTGGGGCAGTGTGCTCAGGTCTTAAAGCTAAACGGTCACCTCCTTTTGTTTTTAAAGAATAAATTTCTTTATCAACTATATCTGTGCCTTCTCCAATTCCCGAGGTAAATACTTCTTCTTGTTCTAGCATTGGTGTTTCTATTGGCTTAAAGCCATAATAAACTGCAACTTCTTGGGCTTTTTCAAAAAAACCTTGAAAATTATAATATTCTTGGTTCATAATATCTCTCATTCCTTTAGGAGATAGGAAATTTTTTGAATTTTTTTTACTTTTTTTTATTTTGTTCATATATAAATTATTTATTTAAAATTGACCTGGTAAAATACTAATTTTATTTAAAGGCAGTAATCGCAAAAATGCTTTTCCTATTAAAAGTTTTTCAGGTACTGCTCCCCAATAACGTGAATCAGAACTTTGATTTCTATTGTCTCCCATTACGAAATATTCATCTTTTTTTAATTCAAAAATTATATCACTGCTCCAGTTTTCTTTTATAAAAGATTGTTCTAATTTAAAACCATCCGGATTTTCTTCATTAATAATAGTTATTTGATTTTGTTCTATTTTAACTGTTTCATTAGGTAAACCTATAATTCTTTTGATAAAAAATTTTTTTGTATCATTAGGATATTTAAAAACTACTACGTCATTTCTTTTTGGATTATTAATTCGATAAGAAATTTCATCTACTATTAAGTACTCTTTATTTTCAAAAGTAGGATACATTGAAGAACCTGAAACCACAAAAGGCTGGGCTATAAAAATTCTTATGGGAATTACTATAACAATAGCGATTAAAACAAAACGAAACAATTCCCAAAAGGAATTTTTTTTATTTTCTTTTTCTAAATTTTCTTGAACATTTTTTTGATTTTCCATTTTATTATTTTAACATAAAAAGATATTGACACAATAGGGGATAGTGATGTCTAATTTAAAAAACATTCTGAATATTTTTTTTATTTTGTTATCATAATATTATGAAATTAATTGTTGGATTAGGAAATCCTGGAAAAGAATATCAAAATTCAAGGCACAATACTGGTTTTTTAATGCTTGATTTTTTATTGGGCACAAAAACAGAATGGCAAGAAAGTTCTGGCACTAAGCTTTTTTATTTTAGAGATTTAATTAAAAATAAAAGTGTTGAATTTATTAAACCAACTACTTTTATGAATAATTCCGGAGTGGCCGTAAAACACGTACAAGAAAAACATAAGTTAAAATTAAAAGACATTATTGTTATTTATGATGATTTAGATTTACCTTTAGGGAAAATAAAAATTTCTTTTAATAGAAATTCTGGTGGACACAATGGCTTAGAGTCAATTATTAAAAAATTAAAATCAAAAGAATTTATTCGTATTCGTATTGGTATTTGTCCTGAAACACCTAGTGGTAAATTACGTAAACCAAAAGGAGAAAAAGCTATAATTAAATTTTTAATGGGGGAATATAAAAAAGAAGAAATAGTTAAATTAAAAAAATCTGCTAAAAAACTACAAGAAATTTTGGAAATTTTAATTCTCGAAGGAAAAGATAAAACCATGTCTTTATATAATTAAATATTCTAAACCAGAGAGAGTAGAGAGTTTGTCCGCTTTGCATTGACTTTTTTAAAAGTTATGTTAGTATCTAATATAGAAATACCACAGCTGAGAAAGCCGAAAAACAGCTAATGGAAATCAAAAAGAGTAGGCTCATAAAAAACAAAATAATTTAGGTATGGAAAAAAAAATCAAAAATCTAATGATCGGTGCTATAGTAGCAACGATTGCATTAGTTATTTTCTTAGCTTCAGGCTTTGGAAATAAAGAAGAAAACATCAGTTTTCTTAATTTTAGTTTTGCTGTTTCTTATTGGTGGTATTTGATATATATACTAATATCGACAGCAAGTATTTCTTTTTTATTTATTAACTTAAATTCTAGAAGTTTTTTAAATGAAAACTTTAAGGGTGATTTTTTAAGAATAAAAAATAAAATAAAAAATATTGTGACTGCTTGTTCTATTTTTGGTCATACATTTTTTTCTTTAATTTTAGTCTTAAGTATATTTACAATTGACTTAGGGCCAGTTTCCGGACTATTTTCTTCTTTTCTCGGTTTTATTTTTTCTTATTTTCTTTCCAGCTTAGTCGCTGGAATAATATTAAGTTTTAACTTAATAGAAGAAAAAAAAGAAATAAAACAATATTTTAATGTTTTATTTAAAAAAGTTCATTATTATCCTATTTTATTAGGATTTATAATTGGATTTATGTTTTTAAACTTTCTTTTTTTTATTGGAAGAATAGTCCTTTTTTCTTCCAAAATTGAATAAGGATATAAAAAATCCCGCAGACTCAACTTACTTGTTTGCGGGATTTTTAAATTTCTTTTAAGCTTTCAATGATAATACTTTTTTCACCATTACGAACTGAAACTTTTCCAGTAAAAGCGATACATTTTTCTGGAAGTAGAATATCAATTGATTTTAGATAAATTGTTGGAAAAACAACTGCTTCAATTGAATCAGTTAAATCTGCAATTTTTAAAAATGCCATTCTTTCATTTTTTTTAGTTATAACTTGTCTAACATTTTCTATAATTCCTCCAATAATTACCGGCCTTCCATTTTCAATTTCATTTTTTATTTTTTTAATATTAATTTCTTTTTTTTCTAATTTGTCTTTTAACCTATCTAGGGGATGCCCTGAAATATAAAGTCCTAATAATTCTTTTTCCCAAGATAATTTTTCTATTTGACTTGCCTCAGCGCTAATTTTTAATTTTAAAGATGGTAAATTTATTTGACTTATTTCTTTGAAAAGAGAATTTTGATTTTCTGATTGCTTAGATTCTTCTTTATTATATTGAAGCATGTCTTCTAAATTAAAAAGAAGAGATCCTCTTTCGCCGAAATAATCCATTGATCCTGATTTTATTAAAGCTTCCATTGATTTTTTATTTAAATTTTTATGTTTAATTCTGTCTAAAAAATCGGTTATTGATTTAAATTTTCCATTTTTCTTTCTTTCATCTATTATTGCATCAGCAATCTCTTTTCCTAAATTTTTTATAGTATAAAGACCAAAACGAATTTTTTCTGAAATTAGAGAAGCTATATTTTCTTTAGAATGGTTTGTTTTAGAAGGAGAACGAATGACCGTAAAGCCACCAAAACTTTCATTAATATCTGGTGGTAAAACAGGTATATTCATATTTTTACATTCATTTATGATTTCAGCTATTTTTTCTACATCACCTGATTCAGCTGTTAAAATGGCTGTCATGTATTCAATAGGGTAATTAGCTTTCATATAAGCTGTTTGATAGGCAACTCTTCCATAACTAGCTGCATGGGCTTTGTTAAAACCGTAAGCTTGAAATGGTTCAAATAATTTCCAAAGTTTTTCAGCAAATTCTTTTGTTTGGCCATTGTCTATAATTCCTTTGGTAAATTTTTTATATTGAGAGGCCATTTCAGCTGGAATTTTTTTACCAACTGCTTTTCTAAATTTATCTGCTTCTTTCCAGTTGTAGCCAGCCATTTCTAAAGCACAAAAAAGAAGATCGTCTTGGTAAACAATTAAACCATAAGATTCTTTTAAGAAATTTTTCATTCGAGGGTCTAAGTATTTAATTAATTGAGGATTATGTTTTCTTTTTATATATTCTGGAATTGAATCCATTGGACCAGGTCGATATAAAGCAACCATAGCATTTATGTCATGAATAGAGCTTGGTTTTAATTCTTTTAAATAACGAGTCATACCAGAGCCATTTAATTGAAAAAGGCCTTCCGTTTGTCCTTGGGCGAGTAAAGAAAATGTTTTTTTATCATCTAAGGGAATTTTTTCTATATCAATATTAATATTGTAAAATTTTTTTACTAAATTAATTGCATCTCCCAAGATGGCCAAATTTCTAATTCCTAAAAAATCAAATTTTAATAAACCTGCTTCTTCTATTGAATACATATCGTATTGAGTAATAATTTTTCCTCCTTTGGGGTCATGTTGAGTTGGGGAAAATTCATAAATTGGCTTAGGGGCAATAACCACACCTGCTGCATGAACAGAAATATGCCTAACGCAACCTTCCATTTTTTTTGCTAAATCTATTATCTCTTGAGTGTCTTTTTCTTTTTGGTAGGCTTCTTTTAATTCTGGTACTATTTCCATTGCATGATCTATGGTCATGGGCATTCCCTGAGAACCCAAAGGAATCATTTTAGAAATTCTATCTCCAATAGTATAAGGATAACCTAAAGCTCGGGCCACATCTCTGACTGCTCCTTTGGCCATCATTGTTCCAAAAGTTCCTATTTGAGCAACCTTATCTTCTCCATATTTTTTTTTAGTATATTCAATCATGTCATCTCTTCTGTTATCAGCAAAATCCATATCTATATCAGGAGGAGATGGACGAAAAGGATTTAAAAATCTTTCAAAAGGTAATTTATATTCAATTGGATTTACATTAGTAATTCCTAAAAGATAAGTTACCATTGAGCCAGCCACTGATCCTCGAATGGTTGTTAAAATTCCATTTTTTCGAGCATGGCGCAATAAATCTCCCACAACTAAAAAATAAGGAGCATATCCTTTGTCAGAAATTATTTTTAATTCATATTCTATTCTTTCTTTAATTTCAGTATTTTCTTTTATTTCTCTAAGATTAAAACCAGCATAGGTTAATTCTCTTAATTTTTGATCATAACTTTTTTCTTTTTCAATTTGATAGTCAGGGAAAACCCATTTTCCAAGTTCTATTTCTAAATTACACATCTGGGCTATTTTAAGAGTATTTTCTACAGCTTCAGGTACATCATTAAATAATTTTAAAGCTTCTTTTTCATCAACAAAAGAATAGTCTTCTTCTCCAAAAGAAAATTTATTTTCATCTTTAATATCAGAGTTGGTTTGAATTGCTAAAAGAGTTTCATGGGCTTTATGGTCTTCATTGCAAGGATAGTGTGAATCAAAAGTAGCAACTAAAGGAATGTTAAATTTTTGAGCCATTTTTTTAAGACCTTCACGGGCTTTATTATACTCAGGAAAAGATTTGCTTTCTTTCATTATTTCTAAAAAATAATTTTCTTTACCAAAAATTTCTTGATATTCTTTTATTATTTTTTCTGCTCTTTCTTCATTGCCACCAGAGAGTGCCCAAGAGAGTTCTCCTCCAGGACAACCAGAAAGACAAATTATTCCAGCTGAATATTTTTTTAATATTTCTTTATCCATTCGAGGTTTATAATAATAACCTTCTAGATGAGAAAGAGAGACTAGGTGAATTAAATTTTTATAACCTTCTAAGTTTTTTGCCAGTAAGGTTAAATGATAGCGCTTATTGTCTATATTTGTTTCTTTATCTAATCTAGATCTTTCAGCAATATAGGCTTCTACTCCAACGATTGGTTTTATGCCTTCTTTTTTAGCTAATTTATAAAATTCGATGGCCCCATACATATTTCCATGATCTGTTAAAGCAATTGCTGGCATTTTAAATTTTTTAGCCCTAGAAATTAAATCTTCTAATTTAGAAAGACCGTCTAAGAGACTGTAATGAGAATGAGTATGAAGATGCACAAATTTTGAATTTTCTTTATTCATTTATTTTCATATTAACATATTAACAATTAAGTACTAAATATGTGCCAATAATAGCGGCTGTTTCTGCTCGCAAAGTAAGAGGTCCTAATGAAAGTATTTTAAAATTATTTTCTTTTGCTAATTTTAGTTCTTTTTGAGTCCAGCCACCTTCAGGTCCGATCCATAGATTTTTATTACTTGTTTGCGGAGAGTTGCTTTCTAAAACGCACGGATATTTTTCTGCTGAAAAATTCCTCGTGCTCGCGCCGTCGCGCTCCCAAGGCATTTTATAAAACAACTCTCCGCTACTATCAAATATAATATTTTTTCCAGCATTGTTTTCTATTGCTTTAGAAAAAAATATTATTTCAGAAATTTCTGGTATGTCTATGCGCCTAGATTGCTCACTGGCTTCTTTGCTAATTTTTTTTAAACGTTCTAAGTTAAGTCCAGTTTTAATTGTTCGTTCGGTAATAATTGGTGTTATTTTACTAATTCCACATTCAGTGGCTTTTTGTACCACTAATTCAAAATTTTCTTTTTTTAACACAGCACAAAAAAGGTGAACCTGTTTTGTGTTTTGTTGTCCCTCAAAGTTTACAGGGCGAAGCAGGGTATCTAATTTTACTATTACTTTGTTTTTATTAATTTCTATAATCTCAGTTATTGCGCAATTTTTTTGGCCATCACATAGTTCTATTTTTTCACTTATTTTTAATTTTAAAACTTTAATTATTTGATGAGCCACATCTCCAATTAACTCTATTTTTTGTTTTTTAAAATCAGCTTGCTCTGGCAATTGATCATCAATAATAAAACGATGTATTTTCATAGTATTGATTTTATCATTTTTTTCTTTTTTTTAATAGATTTATAAAAGAAGGCCCTTTACAAAAATAATTTAAAATTTTATTTTTATACAATCTTTGGTATAATAGACTTATTAAAATTAATTTAAAATAATATGAAAAAAATTAAAGTAGCTATTAATGGTTTTGGTCGTATTGGTCGGGCTTTCTTAAAATTAGCTTGGGACCTGTCTGAGCAGTCAGGAAAGTCAGAAATTGAGATTGTGGCTATTAATGATTTAGGTTCTTTGGAAAGTTTGGCTTATTTGCTTCGTTATGACACTGTTTATGGAAAATGGAATCACCTTATTAAAATAGAAGAAAATTTTTTATGCATTGATGATAAAAAAATTCATTTTCTATCAGAAAAAGATACCACCAAGCTTCCGTGGGCTGATTTAGATATTGATGTAGTTATTGAAGCTACTGGAGTTTTTACTTCTTATGATAAAGCTAATTTTCATTTAGAGCAGGGAGCTAAAAAAGTAGTTATTTCAGCTCCTTCTAAAAGCAAAGAATCAAATATTCATGGCGAAACAATTTTATTAGGAATTAATGAAGAAAAGTTCGGCACTTGTGATATAACTTCTAATGCTTCTTGTACCACCAATGCTGCTTCACCTTTAATAGCAATTTTAGATGAGGCTTTAGGAATTGAAAAAGCAATTTTAAATACAGTTCATGGCTATACAGCAACTCAGTCTTTAGTTGATGGGCCCAGTAAAAAAGATTTACGAGAAGGCAGAGCAGCAGCTCAAAATATTATTCCTTCTTCAACTGGAGCAGCTATTGCAATGACTGAGGCTTTTCCAAGTTTACAAAATCTTTTTGATGGTATTTCTATTCGAGTTCCAGTTGTTTGTGGTTCAATAGTTGATATAACTTTTATTGCGAAAAAAGAAACTAGTGTTGAAGAAGTAAATAGTTTAATGGATAATCTTAGAAAAACTAATAACCCT
>CAZIWS010000012.1:362-12399 GCA_964543175.1 uncultured Candidatus Saccharibacteria bacterium | reverse complement strand
GGTGCTTTTTGCACTTAATTGATCTATCGAATTTCTTCAGCGAAACAAAATATATTCTTCTAAAACCTTTAAAAAGGTCATCAGGAAATAGGGGAAACTGACTATTCTGCGTTATAGGAAATAAAAGAACAAGAAAAAACTCGCATTAAATATTTACCTGAAATAAAAAAAATTGATTTTTGTGATATTAAAGGACAAGAAATAGCAAAAAGGGGATTAGAGATTGCTGCCGCCGGTGGGCATAATTTGGTTATGTATGGACCACCGGGAACAGGAAAGACAATGCTAGCTAAGGCTTTTTCTAGCTTATTGCCTAATTTATCTACGGAAGAAATTTTAGAAATTACTGGTATTTATTCTGTTGCCGGAAGACTAAAAGGAGAATTAATTTTAAATCCACCTTTTCGTTCTCCTCATCATACATCTTCCTATGTTTCTCTTATTGGTGGTGGTGTTTTTCCAAAACCAGGTGAAGTAACTTTAGCTCATCGAGGCGTTTTGTTTTTAGATGAATTTCCTGAATTTGAAAAAAGAGTTATTGAATCTTTAAGACAGCCCTTAGAGGATAACTTAGTTTCAATTTCGCGAGCTAAAGGTTCTGCTATTTTTCCTTCAAACTTTATTTTAATAGCGGCTATGAATCCTTGTCCTTGTGGGCACGCTGGCTCTAACCAAAAAAAATGTATTTGTCGTATTTCTGACTTAGAAAGATATAAAAGAAAATTATCTGGTCCAATAATGGACAGAATTGATTTGTGGGTTTCAGTTGGAAGTATTGATTATAAAAAATTAGGAGAAGAAGACAAAGGTGAAGAAACTAATTTTATAAAAAATAGAGTATTAAGTGCTCGTAAAATACAAAAAGAAAGATTTGAAAAATTTAACAAAGAAATTAAAACAAATAGCGAAATGAATGTTAAAGAACTAACGAACATTATAAAACTTTCTGAAAAAGTTAGAAATTTACTTGATAGTAGCGCTGAAAAATTAGAACTTTCGGCTAGGGCATATCATCGAATAATTAAAATAGCTCGTACTATTGCTGATTTAGAAAATGAAACAGAAATAAAAGAAAATCATATTTTAGAAGCAATTCAATATCGACCAAGGATAAATAATTAAAAAAGAATTTTTAAAATTCTTTTTTAAGCTATTTAAGGTTATCCACAGTTTAGTTTGACAGGTGAACGCTCGTTCACCTATAATATTTATATTATAAAATAATTTAAAAAAACAATATGTCACAAAAACAATATCTTAAATTAATAGAAAAAGAAATTCATAAAATTAATAAAAAAATTGATTTTAAAATTATGAAAGGGGAAGACTATAGCAAAGAAGCAAGAGACCATCGTTTAATGTTAAAAAAAGTGCGCTATATTAAAAGAAAAAATTTTTTAAGAAGTTTAAATATAAATTTTTTCCCTTTTTTGCAACGCTTTGTTTAATTTTTTAAAATATGAAAAATATCTATCAAGAGAAAATTGAATCTTTTTATCAAAACAATAACAGAATGCCTACCTATTCTGAAATGATGAAACTTTTTAGTTTTAAATCTAAAAATGCAGTAGCTAAAATTGTTCAAAAATTAAAAGATGCTAATTTAGTTGCTAAAGATCATTTAGGCAGACTAGTTCCCACTGAAGCTTTTAATGATATTCCTAAACTTGGATTAGTTAAGGCAGGTTTTCCTTCTGAAGTTGATGAGTTGTCTGATTGGGTTAATTTAGATATTTTTTTAATTAGTAATAAAAGATTAACTTACATGCTTGAAGTTGATGGAGACTCAATGATTGATGCTCATATAAAAAAAGGAGACACTATTTTAGTTGAAAAAACAAATCAAGCTAAAAATGGAGATATTGTAATTGCTGAAGTTGATGGAGAATTTACTTTGAAATATTTTAGACAAGTTGGAGCTAAGGTCTGGCTTGAACCTGCCAATAAAAATTTCAAACCAATTTACCCAACCCAAAGCTTAAATGTCATAGCAAAACTCAAGGCAGTTGTAAGGAAGTATTAAAAAGACAAAATAAAAAATCCGCTTAGGGCGGATTTTTTATTATTTTAAAAATACTAAACTGCTTCTTTTAAAGCTTTAGCAGGTCGGAATTTTGCAACTTTCTTAGCAGCAACTTTAACTTGCTCTCCTGTTTTTGGATTGCGAGCCATTCTTGCAGCTCTTGCTTTAACTGAAAAAATTCCAAAACCAGCAATTGAAACATCTTCTCCTTTTTTCATAGTGCTAATAATAGCATCGAAGATTCCATCTACGATTTCTTCTGCTTGTACTTTGGTACCACCAAGCTTTCCGTGTACCATTTCAACTAATCCTTGTTTGTTCATATAATTTAGTTAGTAGTTAGTAGTCGGTAGTTAGTAGTATTTTTAACTATTTACTATAGACTAATGACTATCTACCTTTCTTTAGTTATTAATATTTCGACCGTTTAAATAATAAACATTGTAAATATATTATATAATAACGATTTTTTAAGAGCAACCTTTTAAAAACATATTTGGGTATATCTATTTTAATGTTTTTTTTGACAAAATAACTAAAATCTTGTTTTATTATCTAGCATATTCAATTATTCTAGTTTCTCGTATCATAGTTACCTTAATTTCTCCAGGATATTTAAGCTCTTGTTCTATTTTAACCGCTATTTCACGTGTCATTAATTTAGCTTCAGCATCAGATATTTGCTCTGGTGTTACAAATATTCTTATTTCTCTTCCAGCTTGTAGGGCATAGGATTTTTCAACTCCAGAGAAATTATTAACTAAAGCTTCTAGTTCTTGTAATCTTTTCAGGTAATTTTCAACTGAATCTCTACGAGCTCCTGGGCGACCCCCTGATATAGAGTCTGCTGTTTGAACTATTATTGCTTCAATGCTTTCATAAGGGTAGTCTTCATGGTGTGATTTCATTGCGGTAATAATTTTTTCATCTGCTCCAAATTTTTGCAAAATACGAATTCCAATTTCAACGTGAGTTCCTTGTACTTCGTGATCTAATGCTTTTCCAATATCATGAACCAATGCCCCGGCTTTAGCTACTTGGACATCGGCACCTAATTCTTCTGCCAGCATTCCTGCAATATGAGACATTTCAATGGAATGTTGTAATACATTTTGGCCATAACTTGTTCGGAAATAAAGTCTTCCTAAAATAGCAACTATTCTTGGGTCAAAATTAAATATGCCACATTCATAAACAGCTTGTTCTCCTTTTTCTTTTATAATTTTATTTATTTCTTCTTTGGCTTTTTCTACCAATTCTTCTATTTTAGCTGGTTGGATTCTTCCATCTAAAATTAAATTTTCAAGAGCTACTCGAGCAACCTGTCTTCGGACTGGATCAAAAGATGAAATAACAATTGAACCGGGAGTGTCGTCAACAATCAATTCAACGCCAGCCACTCTTTCAAAAGCTCTAATGTTTCTACCTTCTTTTCCAATAATTTTTCCTTTAATTTCATTATTAGGAATAGTTACCGTGGTGGTCATTAATTCAGCCGCTGTACTAGAAGAAAGGCGCTGAATAGAGGTGGCTAAAATATCTTTAGCTCTTTTTTCTAATTTATCTTCATTGTTATTTTCTAATTTTTGAATACGAATTAAAATATCTTCTTCATATTTTTTTTCAATATCTTTCATTAATTCTTCTTTGGCTTCTTCTTTGTTTAACTGGGCTATCCTTTCTAATTGGATTATTTTTTGCTCTTCTAAGGCATTAACTTTTTCTTCTTTTTTAATAATATCCTCAGCTTTTGTTTTAACATTTTCTAACTCTTTATTTATTTCTAATTGGCGAGCATCTAAAAGCTCATCTTTTTTTATGAGTCTTTTTTCAGTTTCTTTAAGCTCAACCTCTTTTTTTTTTTCTTCTTCTTTTAATTCAGCTAATTTTTTTTCTGACTTATTTTTAGCTTCGTCGATTATTCTTTGGGCTTCTTCTTTTGCTCCAACCATCATTTGCTTAATGTCTATTTCAATAGACCTTCTTTTACCTAAAGCAACTATTACTCTTAAGTAATAGCCAATTAAAGATCCCAATAAGAGTATTCCTATTCCTACTAAGATTAATATTAATGTTGAACTCATGACTTAAAGATATTCATCTTTAAAACACAGGCTTTTCTCATTTAAGCGAGAGCTGGCGAAAACACAAATAGGGTTAGTTTAAAATAAAACCTTTGAATGAATTTATAGCTTATAAATGAAATATTTTTCATGACTGTATTAAAAAGCGAATATATATAAAAAAATTTTTAAAATTCGATATCTTTATAATACACGATAAATACTTTTGTGTAAAGAGCTGTTTTTTGGTAAGATAAAAGTATGAAATTTAAACAAGAAATTCCGCCTAAACAAAAACAAACAGAAACAGAAAAAGGAAAAGACAACAAGATTTTTGAAAATGATTCATGGTTTAATTCATATGTTTTAAATAATGAAAAATTTAAAATAACAAAAACTACCTTTCCTAGGCCATTTTTAATACAAACAAATGAAAAACAATATGGTGTTTTAAACCAAGATGGATTGTATTTTACAGATCCAGAAGATTTTGAAAAAGTAAAAGATGCTTTTTATGATTATGAATGGATCGTGGGGGAAATGGACTCTAGGACCAATAATAATAAGCACTATGATCCAATACATATTGATCACATGAGGGAGACACTCGGCAGTATTAATAAGATTTTTGAAAAGTCAAAAAAAATATCCCCAGCATTTATTTCAGAGAAAAACAATGAAGAAAATTCTAAAAAATTTTATGAAGAATTTCAAGATTATTTAATTTTACTACAGGAACCTAATAGAGAAAAGGTTGAAGATTTATTTAGTTTTAAATTCAATGATTTGTCCTTAAGGGAACAGTTTTATTTTTTAAATTTTATAAAAAACAAAAACAAAAATGGAGTCTTGCCAGTTGTAAATTTTAATAAAAAGTTTAAAAAGGACGGCCTTCGCACTTTTCTTTCTATTGAACAAGGTGGCACAGAAATGGGAGATAAAATTTTAGCTTTGGGAGATTCAGAAAAATTACCTGAAGAGGTTGCTAGAAAAATTTTTGCTAAATATGGGGAAATTATTGATAATGTTAGTAAAATAACTGAATTTACTAGGGTTAACTTTAACAAGGAAATAGAAGCAAAACCTGAATTTATTAAAAAAATAGAAGAAACATTATATATAAAAGGAAAACAATTACTTTCACAGACTTACGATGATATAAATAATAAAAAAGAAATTAATTATCAAGATATAGAAAAACAATTAGATCGTATTAATGCAGATACTATTACTACTTTTGCAATATTTAAACAAGCTGTTAAAAATGGAGAAAAGCTTCCAATTGAGAGTATTGAAGGTTCTGTTTTTTCTAAAAAAGAAGCAACAGAAATATCAATAGAACAACAAAAAGAAATGTTTGAACTTTACGAAATAAATTGGAAAAACCACCCAGATCGTGATTTTGTTGAGTCTTTAAAATCATATTTTAAAACAGCATTTTCTCCAGAAGATAACAAGCATAAGAATTATTTCTATACTTTTGAAAAAGATAATAATATCCGTGCCTTTGTTCGTTTTGAAGAAAAAGAAAAAAATAATCTTTATGCCAGTGCTTTAAATGTAGATGAGGCAAGTAAAAACTTTGGGCTTGGAGAAGCTATGATGGATGAAGCTCTTTTTAAAGAAGCACAAAAAAATGTCTTACACGCTTCTTGCAGAAAAGACAATCCAAGCAATATGCGATATTTTGAAAAAGGCTTTATTGCTAACAGCACTAAGGTAACAAATAATACTGAAGAATTTGATTTAGTCTGGGACGAAAATAAAAATAAAAACATAAAAGCTAAGCAAAAATCTCAAGAAGATTTAATCCATATGTATGGAAATACAAACATAGAAGAAATTGAAATTAGAAAATCAAAAGAACTTATATCTTTGCATGAAAATATTCCAGAAAATAAAGCTTTAGTTCGATGTTTTTTAAATAACGGAGAATGGTTTGCTGTTTATGAAAAAATAGAAGATGGCTATGGAGTAAATTTATCTGAAGTAAGATAGAGAGCTTCAAACATACTTTTAAATAATTTATTGATTCGTATATCTTCAATAATAATACTTATCAAATTTTCATTTGAAATAGTTATTATTCCTATTTTATTTTCATATATTTGAATTGCTCCTTCTACTTCTTTAATTGGAGTTTTTGCCATTTTTAAATTAGTGATAGAAAAAAAATTAGGCTTTTCTTTGTTCCATTTTTGAAATAAAGCATTAGTATAATCATTTTCAATAACTAATAACCTCTTTTTAATTCCCAGCTTTTCTCTTTTAATAACATACTTATCATTTATTTCTTTGAAATGTTTTTCAACAATTTCCATGTCAACATAAGTTAAAATTTCCTCTTTTGTGTTTAATGTATCCTCTAAAACCTTTTGAACTCCTTCTTCGCCTTCAAAAAACTGAATATTAGGCTTGCCGGTTATTAAATTATATTTTGACGAAAGAGAGCCAATTGAGTTTTCTAAAATTTCTTTTGTTAAAGAAATTTCTTTTTCTTTTCTTTCTATGTTTGATAAAAGCAGACTAGGGTGAGAAGGGGAAAATAAGGCAACAGTTCCTGAGCCACCTTTTTTAGAGATTAAACTCATAGATTCGAGTTGTTCTAAGACTTTATAAATAAGTCCACGCTTAATACCAGTCCACCTTGAAAGATCACTGGCTCTCTGGGGTCCTTTTTCTAATAATGATTGATAACATTGAGCTTGTTCTTCTGAAAGTCCTGCTTGTATTAAAATATTTTCTTCTATATTTATACTCATACAAAAACTATATCATGTCTGTTTTTGTCACGCAAATATGACAATGTGGATAACCAAAGTAGCTTAATTTTAAAAGCTTTTTTACTCTTTACAAAATATTATTTATGTTTCTTTGACAAAACAATTTATTTATGCTATATTATATTCAGAAAAGACGAGAGAGAAAATTATTCTTAAAAAAGGAGATTCCAATAGATTGATGCCCACCTCTGATGCTGAGCCGAAAGGCGAAGTACGGTACCTAGGCCGGTAAGCTAGGAAAGAGGAGAGAGTGAGCTGAGAGACAATCTTTTGAAATCTGTTTGCACCGTGAATAGTGATTTAAGTGGAAGCCGCAAACCGAAACTTAATACACAATAAATTCACAACCGTGATTTCTTAAACGAAAGTTTGAGAAGACATAGGCAGGTCAGAATAGCTTAACCCACTATTGTGATCTGAAATGTCTTTAGGATCTCTGAGGAGAGAGAATAAAGGTAGGAAGGAATGTGGAGGACCCCAGAAGTAAAGCAAAGCTTACTACGGGGCGCAGGAGAAAAAACTATAGGAGTTGACACTTATGTTTTTTACCTCCACATTCCTTCTTGCGAAGGAGTTTGCCATAAGGAATGTTTTAACGAAAGTATAAACAAAGAATATGTCAAAAGTTTCAATTTTAGATTGAAAGCAAGAAGGTGAACTTTGAAAATAAAATATTCTGAAAGCGACCTTGAGTTTATCAAAAGGTGGTTTTTAGATATTCTTTATGAGGCAACTTGTAAAGTGATAGTCATTCTCACTGACGTTTTAAAGAGGAGACGCGAAAAGTAATCTTTGCGAGAAATAGATTGCAGGTTATGGACTAAGAAGTGTTTGTGGATTCTCCTTGGAGATGAAATAAAGATTTTTGGCAGTATGATACCTTAAAATTCATATTTTGAAAATTTAAATTTTTTATATAATGAAAAAAAATTTAAATTTTTTAGCCACCCTTGGGGTAAACCAAGGCTATGGCCATGCCAATGAAGTGAAGACTGCTGTTGAAGTAGTTGCCACTGAATGGCAAAAAGCCGCTGCTAAGGTTTTCTCAGAAAGTGGGGTATATGTCGGAGCTGTTGTAAAAGATAGCAAGGCCGTATATCACACCGACTGGGGATGTCCCATAGGTGGTGAGGCGACAGCCGAAATTTCTGGCTCTTGCAACCCTCAATATACTGCCGTCGAGGCGTATAAAGAGGCAGTTGTAAAAACGCTGGAAATTTGTGCAATTGCCCTCGGACAAAGTACAACGCAAGTTGTATTTACCGAAGGTGATTTCGTATATTTGGATTTCCGTCAGGAATCCAAGTAAAGCGTTGCCTTTAATACTACTACAGACACCGAATAATAGTAAGTGTTAGTAGTTCTCGTGGTTATTCTTTAAGCCCACGAGGTTAAACAATAAGGTGAAGAGTTAATAAGAAGATTTTCCAAGGAAAATTTTTAAAAACTTAGCCACCAAAAGAAAGGCGTTGGTAATGAGCACGCTTCCTGCCGATTAATTTTGGACCACAGGAGAAAATTACCGAGAGTGTATGGGTTAATCGGGTTAACTAGTATACATAGAGCGGAACTAAAACTCCGCTTCTGTCTTCCAGTGATACTGGAACTGATGAGTCCTTCATTTTTACGAGAGGACGAAACAGAAAACTTCGCCATGGCTTTTAGGAATTATTTTCCAAATGATTTTTGAAAGCTATGGTAGCGAAGCTTAACGAGCTTCGCCGGAGTATTGATGCTAAGGAATTAGCATTAGTTGAATTCCGTGCGAAGTTCAAAAAAGAACTTGCTTTGCTTTCCGGTGAGAAAAAGGCTCTTGAAGAAGAGCTTGATCTTACTGAGAAGCTAGTAAGAGAAGCTAGTAATAGCGGATATGTAAAAGTAAAGTGTAAGTACTTTACTTTTCCGTTCCATTATTTTGCTGGAGCGGACTCATCTCGTCGTAGCTATGGACGAGAGGAAATCCGTTATTGTGAGTCAAATAAAGCTCTCATCCTTTTAATAAAAAAGGAAGAGTTGTCTTGTGGCTCAGGCATAGAATTTACGAAAGTAGATTAATGCCCGGTTTCACCTCTGCCTCGATAACAAAACAGAGGATAGTCAAAAAGGTAAAGTTTTCATTGAGGATAAACTTTTTGACCGTGAAGAAGCTAGTTGACACGTTAAATCGATTAGATAGAGAAAGGAAAATCTCTAGAGAAAAAATTACCAACTCGGGTTTCGGGTTTAAAAAATAAATCTGGCAAATATATATTTGCCACTTTTATCAAAAACATAAATTTATTTGTGTTTTTGTGGAAGTTTAAATAAATTAGATAGTAAGATTCTTATCTTTGGTATTTTGAGAAAAAATATTGGAGATAAGAATTTTATTTTTTAATTTAAATTTAAAAAAGGTGGAACCCGTCAACCACCTCTACAAAAAGAAGCGGAATGGATGAAATATGAAACTTTCGATCCCCAAGGTGCAGCTCTCAAGGCTGGGGGTTGCACAATGGAGCCGGAAATTGGCTGGTGGACTTTTTCACCAGAGCCGATTTCTGGTATCGGCAGTGAGCTTGCCGATGGAGTAGGAGTGAGGGATGCTCTTTATATCCCGACGCTTCAAAAAAATGGTTTGCCGGTGGATCTCGAGCAAATCTTTCAGCTCAAAAAAAATGCTAAAAGTTTGGGTTTCAGTAATGAAACTCCGGCTTCGGGCATGTGGGTCCTCTCCGAAACCGGAGAAGTCCAGATAGAGTATGTCTGGATTCTTTGGGTATCGGAGGTGTCTAAGGAAGTTCGTCAGGAAATTCCTCTCCTTGCGGAGGAAATTAAAAACCTGACGAACCAAGACTCGGTGGCCTACGAGCTTGGGGGAATTTTGAATTTTATTTAGGTCTTTTTTTTGGGAAGCTGTCACCCTTTTCTTTTGATAGCAAAAATAAAAAATTCGATCTGGGAGGGCCGAAGTTATGAAAAATTTTTTTTTATTATACCCGCCAACGACGGGGAGGCTGTGGAGATACGGAAAATTCTCCGTAGTCAAAAAGTTGACCACGTGGTTACCCGCCAGCCGTGGGGTGCCACATGGGCCGGTCTTGAGCCAGTTGTGGTTAAAGAAATAGAAGGGTTCTTGTCCACAAACCCTTCCGCCATTGTTTACGGCGTTGAACTGGGTGGACCAGCTCGTTGGAACGGGCTAAACATTGATCATCACGTTTATCGTGATGAAAACCGTTCCAACGAAAAATCCTCAATAGAGCAGGTGGCTACTCTGTTGGGGGTCGAACTCACTCGCCACCAAACTCTTGTCGCCGCCAACGACAAGGGATGGATTCCGGCACTCATGGCCATGGGTGCTAGCGTGAATGAAATAAAAATCGTTCGTGCCCAGGACCGCTTGAGTCAGGGTGTAACTCCTGACCAAGAGGCCCAAGCCGTGGCCGACATAAATGGTGCCAAAGTTCAAGGCACCAAATGGCTGATTCGTTGTCCGAAAGGGTCAACATCGGCCATCACTGACCGTATTTTCGGTCAGTATACTGAACTACTTACCATTGACGGCCAAAATGGTAAGTGGATTTATTTTGGTTCACGGCATATGCAGTTCTATACTCTCACTGAGGGTGGAACAACACTTGCCCGCTGGGCTGGAGGCGATCCAAAAAATGGTTTCTCCGGGGTTGAAAAACCTACGGCTGAAACCGAGGCAAAGATTTTGGCTTTCTTCTGGCGGGAAGAATAGCCATTTAAGTTAAGGGTGTTAGCGAGTTAGGGTTAAAGATTTTTGTGTTGATGGAAACGTCAACACCCTTTTTCAGTTCATAAAGAAATTTGTGAATTGATTGGGGTAAATTTTCATTTGAGAGTTTTGGTTTTCTAAAAACGGAATTTTTCTTTTTTTGGAAAACTAAAACTCAAAAAAATGAAAAAAAATGTAAACGACACGATTCCGATCGTGTTCACTTTTGATGACAACTATGCCTTACCGGCAGCAGTTGCCATTAAAAGTTTAATTCATACTGGTAGTCGCGATACCTGGTATGAAATTTATGTATTGTATTGCAACTTATCCGATGCTAATCGGAATGCATTAGATAAGGTGGCTCATATAAACTGGGTTAAGGTAGATGAAAACCTTTTCTCGGGTGCTCCGGTTTCTGCTGAATATCCGGTAGATGTCTATTATCGCCTAGCGATACATGACATCCTCCCGCAGTATGACAAAATTCTCTACAGTGATGTAGATGTTTTGTTTCAGGGTGACCTGACGGCAGTATTCAATATGGATTTAGAGGATACTTACTGGGCAGGTGTTCCTCTAGAAAAAAATGAAGTGCCTAGCCTTGAAGCTATGTCAGCACAAATTGGTAATCCTGACGATTTTAATTTTTTGTCAGGGCATACTAAATTTGCCGAGAATAGCAACTCAAATATTTTCGCCAATGGTTTTATGGTAATCAATGCAAAAAAGATGCATGAAGATCGTATGACTGAAAAATTCTTGGAAACTATTAAAAAGTTTTCAGGGAGGTTGAAAATGTTCGACCTCGAGGTTCTCAATCTCGCATGTCAAAACAGTACGATAAAGTCGCTTCCGTTTGAGTATTGTGTTCTTGAGGATATTGCGATAGTGAAGGATTACAAAAAAACAAATTTGTATCCTTTCCTCTCGCGAGTGTTCTCAGACAAAGAACTCATTCGTGCCATTCGTAAACCGGTAATTTTACATTATACCGGAGCGAATACGGTGCGTGTTTGGAATCGCGAGGAAAAAATCCAGCCAAAACCATATCATTTATTTTTTAGTATGGTGGCGGCATTTTTAATTTAATTTAAAAACCAGCCGAGGAGGGCTGACAAAATGAAAAATTTAATTTTTTCGTCGTCAGCTCGTATCCTCGTGCTGGCACCACATCCAGATGACGAATCAATTGGTTGTGGAGGATTGCTTTTGCAATCTTCTGGTCAATGTGATGTAGTCGTTCTTACTGATGGTCGTTATGGTGGACTGTCGGGACAAACTGAAATAGACACCATAGCTATGCGTAAGTCAGAGTTCGAAAGAGCGATGGCTTATGCTGGCGTGAAAAAGTATTTTTTTCTCGGAGTAGAAGACGGAAAACTTAGCGAAAATTTTGAAAAGTTTTCTACTTCCGATTGTGGAAGGGCATTGATAATTGATTCCC
>CAZIWS010000012.1:0-352 GCA_964543175.1 uncultured Candidatus Saccharibacteria bacterium | reverse complement strand
ATTAGTGGCTACGATGCTATTTTTTGTCCGGCTCCAGGAGAAAATCATGAAGACCATGCTTGTGTCTATGAGTTTCTTTTGAAACTTAAAATACAAGCACAGATCTATGGCTACGAGGTTTGGTCCGCAATAGGTAGCCCTTCTCACTACATCGACATTTCTGATGTAGTAGATGAAAAGAAGAGACTGATTGCTTTTCATGAGTCGCAGGTGGCTCAAGTGGACTATGTGTCCAAAGCGATTGGTCTCAATTGCTTCCGCGGAATGTTGGTTTATCCAGTGGTCCAATATGCGGAAGTATATAAGGGGTTACGGGTTGTGTAGTAGTTTTTGCCAAATAGAAATATTTGGC
>CAZIWS010000011.1:7806-13542 GCA_964543175.1 uncultured Candidatus Saccharibacteria bacterium | reverse complement strand
TTAAGTAATTGTGTGCTATAGTTATAAGGATATGGCTTTTGTTGATGAAATAAAAATATATGCGCAAGCAGGACGCGGTGGAAACGGGGTTGTTCGCTGGCGTCAAGAAAAATTTATTCCTAAAGGAGGACCAGCTGGCGGAGATGGTGGCCGAGGTGGTGATTTTTATGTTATTGCTGTTCGTGATATTAATATTCTTTCTAAATATAAAGCTAAAAAAGAATTTAAAGCACAGAAAGGAGAAGACGGGGGTGCAAAAAGCCTGCATGGTAAAAAAGGAGAAGATTTCTTTTTAGAATTACCAATTGGTTCAGTTATAACCAAATTAGATGATCAAGATTTAGAAAATTCAGATCAAGAAAAATGGTATCTTAATGAAGAAAATCAAAAAATTTTATTATTAAAAGGTGGTTATGGTGGTTTTGGTAATGAGCACTTTAAAAGTTCTGTTAACACTACTCCCCAAGAATTTAAATTAGGAAAAGAGGGAGAGGAAGCTAATTTTTTAATTGAATTAGAACTTTTTGCTGATATTGGTTTAGTTGGTCTTCCTAATGCTGGTAAGTCATCTTTATTAAATGCCTTAACAAACGCTGATGCTAAAATTGGAGATTATGCTTTTACAACCCTAGATCCTAATTTAGGTGATTTTTATAGTTATATTATTGCTGATATCCCGGGCATTATAGAAGGAGCTTCTGAAGGAAAAGGATTAGGAATTAAATTTTTAAAACATATTAAAAAAACTAAAACCATTGCTCATTTAATATCTTTTGAAAATTTAAATAAAGGCACGGGAGGCATGGTTAAAGTTTATAAAGAAATTAGAAAAGAGCTAGAAAAATATGATAAAAAAAATAATTTAAAAAATGAAGGACTTTCAGAAAAAAAAGAAATAATTATTTTAACTAAAACTGACATTATTGAAAATCAAAAAGTTATTCAAAAAGCTTTAAAGGATTTTCAAAAAATAAATAAAAATGTTTTTCTTCTTTCTCTTTATGATGATTCTTCGGTTAAAAATTTAAGAGATAATTTAATTAAAATTTTAAAGAAAAAGATATAATATATTTATGAGTAATAGTTTTTATCCAACCATTGGATTAGAAATACATGCTGAATTAAAAACAGAAACTAAGATGTTTTGTGCTTGTAAAAATAATCCAGATGAAAAAAATCCTAATGTAAACATTTGTCCTATTTGTATGGCCCACCCAGGAACCTTGCCAACTATTAATAAAAAGGCAATTGAAAATGTAATTAAGGTTGGCTTAGCTTTAAATGGAAAAATTGCTAATTTTACTGAATTTGATCGTAAAAATTATTTTTATCCTGATATTCCTAAAGGTTATCAAATTTCACAATATAAATATCCCATTGTCTCTGGTGGCAAGCTGGCTAATTTTGATATTACCCGTATTCATTTAGAAGAAGACACTGCTAATTCTAAGCATGACCGAGGAGATTATTCTTTGGTAGATTTTAATCGAGCTGGAGTGCCTTTAATGGAATTAGTGACTGAACCTAGGACTTTTGGCATTTCAGAAACTGGAGATTCTTTATTAAATTTAGATGAAATTGCTGCTAAGGGCGCCTCTAGTTTTGCTAGAGAATTACAATTAATTTTGTGGTATTTAGGAATTTCTGATGCCAATATGGAAAAAGGTGAAATGCGAGTTGAAGCCAATATTTCTATTTCAAATGATTTAAAAAAATTTGGAACTAAAGTTGAAGTTAAAAATTTAAATTCTTTTAAAAGCGTAGAAAAAGCTATTAAATTTGAACTAGACCGGATGTTAAATCTTTATAAAGAAGGTAAAGAGTCTGAAATAATACAAGAAACTCGTGGTTGGGATGAAAAAAAACAAAAAACTTTTTCACAAAGAAAAAAAGAATCAAGCCATGATTATCGATATTTCCCAGAGCCAGATTTGCCAAAAATGAGTTTGCATTCAGATTTTAGTTTAGAAAAAATTAAAAAAGAATTACCAGAATTACCAGAAGAAAAAAGAAATAGATATAGAAAAGATTTTAATATTAAAGATGAAGACATAGAGGTTTTTATAAATGACATTGAATTAGGTATTTGGTTTGAAGATTTAGTCCAAAACCTTACTTTAAATAAAAATAAAAAAGATCTCTTGGTCACACTTGAGACAAGTAAAATAAAACTTGCTTCAAATTTTATTATTTCAGATTATCTTGGCTTAAAAAAAATCCATCTGGATGCCAAGTTGCCAAGTGTGGAAAATTTTTCTGAACTTGTTAATATGTTTTTTGAAAATAAGATCTCTTCTCGAGTAGCTAAGGATATTTTAGCTCAAATTGTTTTGAAAGATGAATCTCCTTTAAAAATTGCCACTGAGAAAGATTTATTACAAAAAAATGATGAGGGTGCAATAAAAGAAATTGTTCAAAAAATAATTGATGAAAATCCTGAAGTGGTTGCAATATATAAAGGAGGAAAAGAAAATGCTATTATGTCTTTAGTGGGTAAGGTAATTAAAGAAAGCCAAGGTAGCGCTAATCCACAATTAGTAATTAAAGTACTTAAAAATTTATTGAATTAATTTGTGTTATAATTATTGAAATGAAAACATTACGAGAATATATAAAAGAAGCTGAGGAGGCTAAGGTGGCCATTGGGCATTTTAATGTTTCTAATTTAGAAGCTTTGCATGGTATTTATCAAGCCGTTCAAAAAGTATCTGCTTTGGTTGATAAAAAAATACCAATTATTATTGGAGTTTCAGAGGGCGAAAGAGAATTTTTTGGGCAAGAAGAAATAATTGCTTTAATTCAAACCATTAGAGAAAGAGACGCTTACCCCATTTTTTTAAATGCCGATCATCATCATAGTTTTGCTTGGGTTAAATCTGTTTTAGATTCTGGTTTTGATTCAGCTATTATTGATGCCGTTAAATTACCCCTTGAAGAAAATATTAAATTAACAAAAGAATGTGTTACTTATGCTCGTGAGCTTTCTAAAAAAGAAAATAGAGATATTTTAATAGAAGCAGAAATTGGTTTTATTGGAGAATCTTCTAAGCTTTTAGAGGCTATACCAGAAGGCATTTCAGAACATACAATAACTAAAGTTGAAGATGCAAAACATTTTGTTGAACAAACAGGAATTGATTTACTGGCTCCAGCCATTGGAAATATTCACGGCATGATAAAAAGTGGTAATCCTAATTTAAATATTCAAAGAATTCAAGAAATTAAAGAAACAGTTAAAATACCTTTAGTGCTGCATGGAGGATCTGGAATTTCAGATCAAGATTTTAAAGATGCCATTAAAGCAGGTATTTCTATTATTCACATTAATACAGAAATAAGAGTTGCTTACAGAGAAGCCTTAGATAAATATTTAAAAGAAAATCCAAAAGAAATAGCTCCCTATAAAATTCTAAAACCAGCCGTGGAGGCAATTAGTCAGGTTGTAGAAAAACGCTTAAAACTTTTTAATTTTATAGATTAAATTTGCAATTTTTTAATTTTAGTGTATATTTAATTTTATGTTAACTTTAAATGCAAAAATTAGAGATTCCAAAATAAATTTAGATTTTATAAGAAAAAATGGAGAATTGCCGGCTGTTTTTTATGGAGCTGGAGTAGAAAATAATGCTATTGTAATTTCTAAAAGTGAATTTAAAAAAATTTGGAATAAAGCAGGTGAGTCCACAACTGTTAAAATTAAAACTGCAGATAGCCTGGTTGATGTTTTAATTCATGAAGTTCAAACTAATCCAGTTACTGATGAACCTATTCATGTTGATTTTTTGGTAGTGGATATGAATAAGAAAATTAAAGTTGAAATACCTCTTGAATTTACTGGAATTTCTGAAGTTGTTAAAAGTGGCTTGGGTAACTTAGTTAAAGTTTTACATGAAGTTGAAGTGGAAGCTCTACCTAAAGATTTACCTCATGAAATTAATGTTGATATATCTAAGTTAGTTAATTTAGACAGTTTGATTTTTGTTTCTGATTTAATTTTACCTAAAGGAGTAGAAATAGTTAATAAAGAAAATGAAGTTGTTGCTTCAGTTATTGCTCAACAAGAAGAAAAAGAAGAAGAAGTTCAAGTTGACTTGTCAGCAATTGAAGTTGAAAAGAAAGGTAAAAAAGACTTACCTGAACAAACAGGAGAAGAAGCTGAAAAATCAAATACAGCTGAATAATTTTTTAGAAAATAAAAAATATGTTATAATAAAAACTATGATACAAAAGAAAGTCATGGTTTTTATTTTTATATTTTCTATTTCATTTTTAGCTCAAAATATTTTTGTAGATAATTTATGGGCGGCTGATTGTTAAGATCAAACTTTTGTTAAAGCTAATGAAGCTTTTTGTCGTAATGAGTTAGATAAATTAGAAGCTCAACATAAAGCCTTAATTAAAGAATTAGAGAAACAAAACAAGCAAAGTAATAATTATGCTTCTGAAGTTAAAAGACTAACAACAGAAATAAATGTTTTACAAACTAAAGTTAAAGCCCGAACTTTAATAATTACTCAGCTTAGAAATGACATAAATAATAAAAACTCTCGAATTAAAAGTCTTTCAGAAAAAATAGAAAGCGAATATCAGTCTCTATCTCAGCTTTTAAGAAATACCAATGAATTTGATAATGCTAATATTTTACATTTAATTTTATCAGACAGCACCATATCTGATTTTTATGGAGAGCTGGAATCTTACTCTTCTATTAAAAAAGCAATTAAAAAATCAGTAGATGAAGTTAAGGGAATAAAAACAGATACTGAAAAAGAAAAAACAGAATTAGAAAAAAAACAAAGTGCTGAAATTGATGCAAAATATGAACTAGAAAACACCCAAAAGAAAACAACTCAAGTTGAGTCTGATAAAAAAAGACTCTTAGCAGAGTCAAAAAATCAAGAAACTGCTTTGGCGAAAATCGCTGCAGAAAAAAAAGCTCAAGCAGAAAAAATAAGAAAAGCCTTAATTAAATTTCAAGGTAGTGGAATTTCAAGTAAGGCCATCTCGTTTGGTGAAGCTTATGATTATGCTAAAAAAGCAGCAAGCAAAACGGGAGTCCGAGCTGCATTAATTTTAGCCATAATGCAACAAGAAACTGGTTTCGGTAATAATGTTGGAGGTTGTTATGTCTCAGATTTAACAACAGGTAATGGTATTGGTATTCAATCAGGCTCGTTTTACGAAAGAGTCATGGGATCTGGAAGTTTAAGTCATTTCAAAAGGATAACTGAAAATCTTGGTCTTGATTGGAATAAAACTCCTGTTTCTTGTCCAATAGATATAAAAGGCCGTGGAACAGCCACAAAATATTATGATGGGCGTGGTTTTGGCGGAGCTATGGGTTATACTCAATTTATACCAAGTACATGGGTTTTAGTTGAATCAAGAGTCAATTCATACCTAGGTGTTAAAACTGCAAATCCATGGAATCCCGAACATGCAGTTATGGCTACATCTATATTTCTTCAAGATTTAGGGGCTAGTAGTCAAACATACACAGCTGAATATAACGCAGCCTGTCGATATTATGGAGCCTGTTCTACTTATGCCTCATCAGTGCTTAAAAAAGCAACAAATATACAATTAGATATAAATAAACTTGAAAGTCTATAACTTGTCTTAATTATACTTTTGTGATAATATTATAAAATATATGAAAAAAAATACACACCCAAAATTTAATCTAAAATCTAAAGCTGTTTGTGCCTGTGGTTCAGTTTTTGAAATTGGTTCTAC
>CAZIWS010000011.1:3768-7765 GCA_964543175.1 uncultured Candidatus Saccharibacteria bacterium | reverse complement strand
TGCCATCCTTTTTATACTGGTAATGAAAAAATAATGGACACTGCCGGAAGAGTAGAAAGATTTAATAAGCGCCGAGCAGCTGGTAAAATAAAAAAATAAGTAAAAACTTCTTATTGTTTCATTTTTGGTTGTTTTCTCTTTTTAATTAGGTGAAAACATTAAAGTGTTGGTAGTAAGAAGTTTTTTGTTTTAAATTTATGGATTTTAATTTAGAAGAACTTAAAAAAAATTATAACACTAACTATTTAGTTAGTGTTTATGAAAATTTACAAAAAGAAGAAAAAGAAATTTTAGAAATGTTGGCTAAAGATAGTTCTTTAAAAGAAATTGCTGAAAGTGAGCTAAAAGAAATTCTTGAAAAGAAAAAAAATACTGAAAAACAAATTCAAGATATTTTAAATAAAGAAAATGAAGAAACTGATAACTCTAGTTTTAATGAAATTATTTTAGAAATAAGAGCTGGTGCTGGGGGAGATGAGGCCTCTCTTTTTGCTTGGGAACTTGCTCATATGTATGAAAGATTTTCTGAAAAAGAAAGATGGCAGTGGAAAGTAAATTATGAATCTAAAAATGACTTAGGTGGATACAAAGAAGCTAGTTTTGAAATAAAAGGAAAAGATGTTTATCAAAAAATGAAATATGAAACAGGAGTTCATCGAGTTCAAAGAGTTCCGGCTACTGAAAAAAACGGCAGAGTTCATACTTCTACAGCTTCGGTGGCTATTTTACCTATTCGTAAAAAAGTAAATTTTGAAATAAATCCAGCTGATTTAGAAATGGAGTATTCACGTTCTGGTGGAAAAGGGGGACAAAATGTAAATAAAGTAGAAACAGCTGTTCGCCTTATTCACAAGCCAACTGGCATAGATGTTCGTTCAACTAATCAAAGAAGTCAATTGGCCAATAGAGAGAAAGCTATGATGATTTTAACTGCTAAGCTTCAGCAATTTGAAGAAGAAAAAGAAGCTAAAAAATATTCAGGTGAGAGAAAAGCACAAATTGGAACAGGGGATCGGAGTGAAAAAATACGTACTTATAATTTTTCACAAGACAGGATAACTGATCATCGTATTAAAAAATCTTGGCACAATTTACCCAAAATTATGGAAGGAGAAATGGAAGATGTTTTTAATGCCCTTGAATTAGGCGAACAGGGCAATGAAGAAGAATAAAAGTATTTTTTTAAAAATATAAGATATTTTTTATTGCTATTTACTTAATTTTATGTTATCTTTTAATTGTAGTTTCTCAGGTGCTTTTGTTTTAAACCAATTGAGCTGTTAGAGTATCTACGCTAATTATTTTAATTAGCATTATAAAGTAGTTTTTGCCTGATTTTTAAAAAACAGGAGAAAGTAAAAATGGCTACAAAGCTATACGTAGGGGGACTTCCTTATAGTACCCAAGAAGATGCCTTAAAAGAGCACTTCGCACAAGCAGGAAATGTTGTTTCTTGCGTTATTATTATGGACAAAATGTCCGGTCGCTCAAAAGGTTTTGGTTTCGTTGAAATGTCAACAGACGAAGAAGCACAAAGTGCTATTTCTATGTTTAACGGACAAGAGTTTGATGGAAGAAAGCTTACAGTAAATGAAGCTCGTCCAATGGAAACACGTCCTCCAAGAACTGGCGGAAATGGTGGTTATGGCGGAGGAAGAAGAGAATATTAATTTTCTTTTGTAATAATTTTAAAACAAAAATCCCTTTTAAAAGGGATTTTTGTTTGCGTAAATGTATTTTTTTGATATACTCTATAAAGTAAGTTGTTTGTTTTGAGCGTGTAGTTCAGTTCCGCCAGAGGGCGGATAAAGTCCGAACGCTGTTATAGAATTTTGTTTGGTTTGTAGAATGTTTTATATCATGAGCGTGTAGTTCAGTGGTAGAACGCTGTCCTGATAAGACAGAGGCCGATGGTTCGATCCCATCCACGCTCACATTTTTAACATTTGCACTAATTTTATCTTTATATTATAATAACTCAAAGCTTTAAGGGCTTTTATTTTTATGGAGGAAAATAAAAATTTTAATAATAAAAGAATGATTTGGAAAATAGGATTGATGCTTTTTCTTAAAGTTTCAACTTGGATTGTTTTTCCAGTTATTATTGCTTTATTTGTTGGTAAATTTTTAGATAAATATTTTAATACACAACCTTGGATATTTTTATTTATGACAGGATTAGCATTTTTAGTTTCTACTTATGGAATACTAAAAGTAGTCATGAAATATGCACGTGAAATAGAAAAAGAAAATAAAGATAAAGATTTATGGAAAAAGAAGAACATATAATTAATGAAATAGAAGAAAATTTAAAGATTCAAGAAGAAAATCATTTAAGTACTGAAAAACATACAACAGAAGAACGTCCTTCTCATGCTATTACTCTTTTTGCTGAACCAGTTTTTTCTTTTAAAAATTTTTCTATCACTAATGCAATTTTAACTAGTTGGGTAGCTGTTTTAATTATTGTTGTTATTTCTTTTTTTATTCGAAAAAAATTAAAAGAAGTACCAAATAAATTGCAAAATGTTTTTGAAATAATTATTGAAGGTGGATTATCTCTTTGTGATCAGGTTACAAATAATAGAAAACTTTCAATAAAAATATTTCCAATTGCTATTTCAGTTTTCTTTTTTATCTTAATTAATAACTGGTTAGGAATTATGCCTTTAGGTGGTTTTGGTTTGGTTCAAAATGGAGAACATGGTTTAGCTTTTATTCCATTTTTAAGAGGAGGAACTGCTGACATTAATGGCACTTTAGCTTTAGCTATTGGTGCAGTTATTGGGGCTAATCTTTTTGGTGTATTTTCAATTGGCGCATGGAAAACTTTAAATAAATATGTTAATCTAAAAGTACTTGGTCAAGTTCTTACAAAAATCAGAAAAGATCCAGCTATAATTATAGTTGCTCCAATTACTTTTTTTGTTGGTTTAATTGAAATTGCTGGAGAGTTTGCTAAAGTTGCTTCTTTATCTTTTCGTCTTTTTGGTAATATTTTTGCTGGGGAAGTTTTATTGGTTTCAATTACTGCTTTAGTTGCTTGGTTGGCACCAATTCCTTTTTTATTCCTTGAGATTTTAGTTGGTTTAGTTCAAGCATTAATATTTTCAATTTTATTAATTGTTTATTTTACTATTTCTGCTAGTGACCATGATCATGATGAAAATGAACACAATCAAAAGAAAGAACATGAAGAAAAAGTAAGCTTAGCTTAAGTTTGGGTGTATCTGTTTTGTATATAAATAATTTATATATATAAAAAACAGATCTACTCAAAAGAGAAGATCATTATAAATTAATCAGGTTTTCAAAAATAAATTAAAATAAATTTTTATTTTATTTTTTAGACCTTAAGATAATATGGAAACATCCTTTGCAAAAGCAATGGTTATGGCAGTAGCTATCGCCCCAGCTATTAGTATTGGCTGGATTGGTTCAAAAGCCATGGAGTCAATTGGTCGCAACCCAGAAGCAGCTGGAAAAATTCTTGTTCCAATGCTTCTTGCTTGTGCTTTCGCTGAAGCTATTGCTATTTATGCATTAGTTATTGCTTTCTCACTCTAATAGCCTTAAAGGCTATTAGCTTCTCAAGACTAAAATTTTAGTACTGAGAGGCTAGTTGCTTTAGTTTTTATTTATAAATAATAAATTAATAATATTATATGGAATCAATAGTTTCTACATTTCACATAGATTGGAAAATAATTATTGCTCAGTTAATTAACTTTAGCATAGTTTTTGTTGTTTTATATTTATTTGCTTTAAAGCCTCTTAGTAAATTAATGAAAGAGCGTTCTGAAAGAATTAGTAAAGGAATTTCAGATGCAAAAGTTAATGCAGAAATTTTAAATAAAACACAGAAAGAATATGATGAAATTTTAGTAAAAGCCAAAAATGAAGCTCATATTATTTTTCAAGAAGGAAAAAAAGAAGCTGAAATAAAAAAAACAGCTATGTTAGATAAAGCAAAAGAAGAAGTAGCTATTATTATTGA
>CAZIWS010000011.1:0-3758 GCA_964543175.1 uncultured Candidatus Saccharibacteria bacterium | reverse complement strand
ATCCTAGTACTATACCTGTTGGTAAGATAGTTGAAGTTAAAGGATCAAAAAATGATATGGATAGATATGCAATTGTTGAACCTACTGTAAATATATCTGCGATTGAAGAAGTAGCTATTATTATTGATAGTGGAAAAAAGATTTTAGAGGCTGAAAAAATTAAAATGGTAGATGAAGCTAAAAATGAAATAGTTTCAATTGCTTCTTTAATGGTAGAAAAAATAATTAGTAAAAATGTGGATGGTAATTTTGATAATAAAACATTAAAAGATTTAGATAACTTATAATATGGCTAAAATTTCCAGTAAAAATATTGCTAAAGCAATTTATTTAGCAAAACAAGAAATAAAAGATAGTAATGAAGAAGATTTTTATAAGAAAACGGTTCATTTTTTATTTAAAAAAAAATTATTATCTAAATCAGCCGAAATTCTAGAAAAATTAGAAAAAATAATTGATGAAGAAGAAAATATAGCTAGAATAAAAATAAGTAGTTCAAAAAAATTAGATGAAATTTATAAAGAAGAAATTATTAATAAAATAAAAAAAAGATATAAAGATAAAGAAATAGTTTTAGAAGAGTTTATAGATGAAAAATTATTAGGTGGTATAAATTTAGAAGCTAATGATGAAATCATAGATTTAAGTATCAAAAGTAAAATTAGTCGATTACAAGATTATTTAAAAAGAAAACATGATTAAAAATCACATAATAGAAAATTTAAAAAAAGAGATAGTTAATTTTAAAGAAACAAATAAAGTTGAAAAAATTGGTTATGTAGTAGAAGTTTTTGATGGCATTATAAAAGTTTCTGGTTTAACTGATGTTCAATCATCAGAAATGGTTATTTTTCCTAACGGAGAAACTGGCGTAGCTCTAAACTTAGAAGAAGACACAGTTGGTGTTATTGTTTTAGATGATTTTTCTAAAATTAGAGAAGGAGATGTAGTTAAAACTACTGGTAGAATTTTAGAAGTGCCTGTTTCTGATAGAATTATTGGTAGAGTAGTAAATGCTTTAGGAAAACCAATTGATGGTAAAGGGAATATAAAAGCGGAAAAAACAAATCCAATTGAAAAAGTTGCTCCTGGAGTTATTTCTCGTTTGAGTGTTGATCAGCCAGTTTTAACTGGTATTAAAGTTATTGATTCAATTATTCCAATTGGCCGAGGACAAAGAGAGTTAATAATTGGTGATCGTCAAACAGGTAAAACAGCTATTGCTATTGATACTATTTTAAATCAAAAAGATCAAAATATGATTTGTGTTTATGTTTCAATTGGTCAAAAAGATTCTAAACTTAGAAAATTACAAGTTCGTTTGGAAGAAGGTGGAGCAATGGCTTATACAGTTATTGTTTCAGCTTCATCTTCTGAACCAGCTCCGATGTCTTATATCGCTCCCTATACAGGAGTTGCTATTGCTGAATATTTTATGGATCAAGGAAAAGATGTTTTAATTATTTATGATGATCTTTCTAAACATGCAGTTGCTTATCGAGAAATTTCTCTTTTATTACGTCGTCCACCAGGTCGTGAAGCTTTTCCAGGAGATGTTTTTTATTTACATTCTCGTTTATTAGAAAGAGCTTGTCGAAGAAACAAAGAATATGGTGGTGGTTCAATTACTGCTCTACCAATTATTGAAACTCAGGCTGGTGACGTTTCTGCTTATATTCCAACTAATGTTATTTCAATTACTGATGGACAAATTTTTCTAGAAACTGATTTATTTTACAAAGGAATTCGTCCAGCTGTAAACGTGGGTCTTTCTGTTTCTCGAGTAGGTTCTTCTGCTCAAATTAAAGCTATGAAAAAAGTAGCTGGAACTTTAAAATTAGATTTAGCTCAATATAGAGAGTTAGAAGCTTTTGCTCAATTTGGTTCTGATTTAGATGAAATAACTAAAAACCAATTAGAAAGAGGCAAAAGAGCAGTGGAAGTATTAAAACAACCACAGTATGCACCAGTTAAAGTTGAAAATCAGATTGTAGTTCTTTTAGCTTTGATTAATGGTTTTATGGATGATATAGAAGTTTCAAAAATAAAAGAATTTGAACATGGTTTAACTGAATATGCTGAAAATAATGCTAAGAAGTTTTATCAAGAAATAAAAGAAAAAAAGATGTGGACAGATACAGGAGAAAATGAAATTAAAAAAGTAATTACAGAGTATGTAAAAAGTTTTAAAAAATAAATTTAAGTTTTTATGGTTGGAACAAAAGAAATTAAAAGAAGAATAAAGAGTATTAAAAATACAAAAAAAATCACTAAAGCGATGGAGCTTGTTTCTGCTTCTAAAATGAAGAAAGCCGTAACAAATGCTTTAGCTTCTCGTTTATATGCTGAGTATTCTTGGCAGATTTTAACTTCAGTTGGAGAGAGCTTGGAAACAACAAATAATCCTTTTTTTAAAGAAAGAGAAGTAAAAAATATTCTTTTAGTTTTATTTTCTTCAAATCGTGGTTTGTGTGGCGCTTATAATGCTCAAATTATCAAGAAAGCTATTGTTTTATTAAAATCTTTATATTCAGAAAAAATAAATGTTTCAATAGCTACAGTTGGTAAAAAAGGTGATATGGCAATTCGCAGATTAGCTCGTCCTGATAAAATAAGTTTTGGAGAAAATATTATTGCTAATTTTAATGACCTACCAGACAATATTACTTTAAGTGATATTAATACAATTTCTGACCTTTCAATTAATGAATTTAATTTAAATAAGTGTGATAAAGTTTTTATTGTATATACTGATTTTGTTTCTCCTTTAGTTCAAAGACCAAATGTTAAACAAATTATTCCAATTTCAAAAACCGAATTAAAAGATTTAATTGATAATTTAGGTTTTAATAAAAAAAATGATACTTTAAATAAAATTTCAAAAATGGAATATCTTTTTGAAGGAGATAAAGAAGTTTTAATTGATTCTTTAGCTCAAAAATTAGTAAAGATGCAAATATATCAAATGATATTAGAATCAAATGCATCAGAACAATCAGCTCGAATGATTGCCATGAAAAATGCGAGTGAAGCAGCTGGAGAAATGATTGATGATTTAACTTTAATTTTTAATAAAGCTCGTCAAGCTGGTATTACTCGAGAAATTTCAGAGATTAGTGCTGGCATGGCTTCAATTGATTAGAAATAAAAAGTTATAAATTTTATAAAAAAATTATTATTAATATTATAAATAAAAAAATATGCAAATAGGAAAAATAAAACGTATTATAGGACCGGTTGTCGATGTTGAATTTTTTACCTTAAATGGTGAGGGGATTCCAGATATTTATACTGCTTTAAAAGTAAAAAAGAACGATGGTAGTATTGTTGTTTTAGAAGTAGAACAACACATTGGTGGTAATGTTGTTCGTGCTGTGGCCATGGATTCAACTGATGGACTTTCTCGTGGTATGGATGTAGAAAATACCAAAGCACCAATTTCAGTTCCAGTTGGTAAAGAAACTTTAGGAAGAATTTTTAATGTTTTAGGAGATACTATTGATAATGGGAAAATTGTTTCAAGTCAACGTTTACCAATTCACAGAAAAGCACCAGAATATACTTCTCAAGCTACTAAAGTTGAAATTTTAGAAACTGGTATTAAGGTTATCGATCTTATTTGTCCTGTTTTAAAAGGAGGAAAAGTTGGACTTTTCGGTGGAGCCGGAGTTGGCAAAACAGTTGTCATCCAAGAATTGATTCATAATATTGCTTCAAATCACGGAGGCTATTCAGTTTTTGCTGGTGTGGGAGAAAGA
>CAZIWS010000010.1:0-14399 GCA_964543175.1 uncultured Candidatus Saccharibacteria bacterium | reverse complement strand
ATAATACAAATTTGTCTGCTCAAAGTGCTGCTTTAAAGATAAAAAGGAGGTTTAAATTATAATCTTTTTAGACTCATAAAAATTGTTCTTGCAAAAAAGGTGTAGTTCAAGAAGTTATTAAAAGGATCATATAAATATTGTTGCTCCTATTACTATCATTACGATAGATTTTACACTTTTACTTTATACGCAGTTAAGTTGTAAAAAGTATATATTATGTTAATATATAGATATGTCTACTTGGATACAAAATAAGCGCAAATTGTCTGGTCTTTCACAGTCCGAAGTTGCAAAGAGTTTGGGTATTTCTCGTCCAACATATATTAAAATTGAACAAGGTAAAAATAAACCAACAGAAGAGCAAGTATCTCTTTTGGCTAATGTTTTGCGTGTTTCAAAAGATACTTTTGACAAAAATGCAGTTCTAAAAAAAGTTTCTAATGGAATAAAATTAAAAGAAATCCCAAAAGAAAATCTAAAAAAATTTAAACAAGTGCTACTTTATATTATAAGTAAGGTTGGAAATCGTCCAAATATTGGACAGACAGCATTATATAAATTGCTGTATTTTATTGATTTTGATTTTTATGAAAAAAATCAGCAATATCTAATAGGTGCTACTTATATAAAAAATACTCATGGTCCTAGCCCTGTGTCTTTTGCAAAAATTGAAAGAGAATTAAAACAAAAAGGTGAAATTGTAGAAGTGAGAAGTAAATATTTCAGTTATGATCAAAAAAAATATCTTGTTACTTCTGAGCCAGATGTTTCAGAGTTGAGTGCTAATGAGTTGAAACATATTGATGATGAATTAGAAAGATTAGCATCAAAAACAGCAAAAGAATTATCAGAATTATCGCACATAGATACTCCTTGGCGTGTAGCTAAAGAAAAACAAGTGCTTAATTATAGGCATGTTTTTTATCGACCCGATGAGACTTCTGTTGTAGAAGAATAAAGTATATGAGTACTTTTTCACAACTTCCAGAATTTGAAAAGGAATTAAAAAAACTTTCTAAAAAATATCCTAGTTTAATTTCTGACATTGAAGACATTAAACCTGTTCTGTTGGAGTGTCCTACTGGAATTGGTAAAAATTTTACCATTATTAAAATCGTAGAAGATATAAAAATAATAAAAGTAAGAATACATTGCGAATCGTTACGCTCAAGAGAAATAAGGCTTATCTATTCATATTGTTCTAATAAATTTGAATTTATGTATCTCGAGGTTTATTTTAAAGGAGATAGGGTGAATGAAGACAAAGAAAGAATAAAAGAATATTTGTCAAAATTTTGGAAATAAATTAAATAAAAACGTATCACCCCTGTATTTTAAATAGACTCGCAAGAACCGTTCTTGCGAGAAATGATTTAGTAAAAAATATTTTATAAAATTGAAGATTGCAAAATTAACTGATTTTTTTGATATAATAAAAATATAAAAAACATTTATATAAAAATTTTAGCTGGGTTTGCTTATGTTGCCATGGTGGTGGTAAATTTTATGGCAAATAGTTTGCCGATTAATAATCGTTCTACGGGGGATATTTCAGATGCCTATCCTAATCTTTTTGCTCCTGCTGGTCCGGCTTTTTCTATTTGGGGTTTAATATATCTTTTATTGGGTATTTATGTTATTTATCAATTTATAAAGAAAAATCAAAAATCAGAAGAGTTTTTTAAAAAAATAAATTTGTTTTTTATTTTTACCTCATTAGCTAATATCTCTTGGATATTTGCTTGGCATTATGATTATATAGGTCTTTCAGTTATTTTTATGGCCATACTGCTTTTTTCTCTTATAAAAATTGCCGACATTCTTCGCAAAGAGCAATTCACCTCAATTCAAAAACTTTTTATCTGGGCTCCTTTTAGTATTTATTTTGGTTGGATTACCGTGGCTTCAATTGCTAATATTACAGTATTTTTAGTAAGTCTTGGTTGGAATGGTTTTAATCTTGCTGATTTTGTTTGGACAAGTATTATTCTTTTAGTTGGAGCAATAATTGGAATATGGAGAATGATTAAGGATAAAAATATTGCTTATGGGTTAGTTCTTGTTTGGGCTTATTTCTGGATATTGTTTAAGCACGTGTCGCCTAGTGGTTTTGATGGACAATATTTAAGTATTATCATTACAGCAATTCTTTGTATAATTTTGTTTATTTTTTTTTGGAGTAAGAATGTTTTACAGAAAACAATTAAAATAAATTTATGTCTGAATTTTATAAAGCTAACAGAATAAAAAATATATATAATCCTAATACAATGGAGCCTTTTAAGCTTTCTCGTTCTAAAATAGAAAATTTTAGGAAATGCAAGAAGTGTTTTTATTTAGACCGTCGGTTGGGTGTAGTTCAGCCACCAGGTTATCCTTTTAATTTAAATAGTGCGGTAGATACTTTACTTAAAAAAGAATTTGATATACATAGAATAAAAAAAGTAGCTCATCCTTTAATGAAAGCCTATGGACTTAAAGCAATTCCTTTTTCACATAAAATGATGGATGAATGGAGAGAGAATTTTAAAGGAGTGCAATATCTTCATCAGCCCACTAATTTTATTATCACTGGTGCTGTGGATGATCTATGGCAAGTCGCAGATACTGGAAGTAATGAAAACGGAGAAATAATTGTGGTTGATTATAAAGCAACCAGTAAAAGTACTAAAGTAAACTTAGATGCGGATTGGCAAGATGGATATAAAAGACAGATGGAAATATATCAATGGCTTCTTCGTAAGAATGGATTAAAAGTTTCAAATACTGGCTACTTTGTTTATTGTAATGGAAAAACTGATAAAGAAGCTTTTGATGGAAAATTAGAATTTGATGTTGATTTACTTCCATATACCGGAGATGATTCTTGGGTGGAAAATACAATTTTTGAAATTAAAAAATGTCTTGATGGAGATTTGCCTGAAGAAAATCCAGAATGTGATTTTTGTAATTACCGAAAAGCAGTTAGAAAAGTGGAAGAAAATTAATTTTTTTAAATGCTATAATTAAAAGATGGAAAATAAAAGTATAATTTTTACAATGCAGGGTGTTTTAATTTGTAGTTTTAAATAAATATATGATTTTTAATCTAATTTATATAATTTTAAGTTTAATTGGTATTTATATTAGCTATAGGATTTATAAAGAAAAAAAATCAGCTCAAATGGTTTGCCCTTTAGATGGTCAGTGCCAAGATGTTTTATTTAGTAAGTATAATAAAATTTTAGGTATTAATTTAGAATATTTTGGTTTTCTTTATTATGTTATTTTAGCTTTTGGTTTTATTTTTTTAAATTTTAGTTTAATTTATATTCCTAATTTATTAATTATTTTAAATATAATTATTATCTCAGGTTTTTTATTTTCAATTTATTTAAGTTTAGTTCAAAAATTTATTTTAAAAAAGTGGTGTTCTTGGTGTCTTTTTTCTGGCCTGATTAATTTATTTTTTATTTTATTATTATTTTTAAATATAATATAAAACCTTACAAGCAAGACCGGTAAGCTTTTTTTTGCTAAAATTATTTACCTAAAAACAAAAAGAGATTAAAATAACAATTTATGACCCAAGAACAAGCTTTTAATATAATGAAGACCGGAGTAAATATTTTTCTTACCGGTAGTGCTGGTAGTGGAAAAACTTTTTTATTAAACAAATATATTAATTATTTAAAAGATAAAAATATTTCTGTGGCCATTACTGCTTCTACGGGTATTGCTGCTACACATATGAATGGCTTGACTATACATTCTTGGTCAGGCATGGGTATCCGTAAAGAATTAAATGATTATGATTTAGATAATTTACTTAGTAAAGAATATTTATCTAAAAGAATTCGCAATACTAGTGTTTTAATAATTGATGAAGTTTCCATGCTGGAAGATAAGCAATTTGATACTCTTGATTTAATTTGTCGCCAATTTAGATTAAATGATCAGCCTTTTGGGGGCATGCAGATTGTTTTATCTGGTGATTTTTTTCAATTACCACCAATCGTTAAAAATATTTTAAATGACAATGAGCAGGGTTTTTTATTTCAAGAAGATGAAAAAAATATAAATACTCATATGATTATGAATTCCAAATCGTGGATTAAATCACGTTTTGCCATTTGTTATTTAAAAGAACAATTTCGCCAGCAGGATGATGAATTTATTGAAATACTTAATTCAATTAGAAATAATAAAATAAAAGAAAAGCATCTTAAAATTATAGAAAGTAGATTAAATGTTGATTTTCCTTTAGGCATAGAGCCAACAAAAATTTATACCCATAATATTAATGTGGATACAATTAATCATGAACACCTTAGTTATTTAGGAGGGAAAGAAATAATTTTAGAAATGAGTAGCTCTGGAAATTCTTATTTAGTTGAAGTTTTAAAAAAGGGCTGCTTGGCTCCTGAAAAATTATATTTAAAAGTTGGAGCTGAAGTTATGTTTTTAAAAAATAATTTTGAAAAAGGTTATGTTAATGGAACACGGGGGAAAATTGATACTTTTTTAAATGACGGAACTCCTATTGTTGTAATTAAAAATGGCGTGAAAATAACTGTTGAAAGAGAAGATTGGATAATTGAAGAAAATGGACATAAAAAAGCATCAATTTCTCAATTTCCTCTTCGTTTAGCTTGGGCCATAACTATTCATAAAAGTCAGGGCATGAGCTTAGATTATGCTGAAATAGATTTATCTAATACTTTTACCTATGGCATGGGATATGTAGCTCTTTCTCGGGTTAAAAGTTTAGCTGGAATTAAATTAGTAGGTTTTCAAAAAAAATCTCTTTTTACTGATCCAGAGGTTTTAAAAATGGATGAAATTTTAAAAAAAGAAAGTGAAGAAAATAGATTAATTTTTAGCAAATTAAAGAAAGATGAGCAAATTAAATTAGAAAATGATTTTATTATTCGAGCTGGCATTAAGAAAATTTCTAAAAAAAAGAAAAAAACATCAAAAAACTTGCGATAAAAAAAGTTTTTTCTGGTATAATATAACTATAAATTAGTAATAGATTTTGGTTGAATTATCAATAAATAATTTTAAAATTTTTATGAAAACTGTAATGTTAATTGCTAAAGTACTAGTTATTGTTGGAGGTTTAAACTGGGGATTGGTGGGTCTTTTTAATTTTGATTTAGTAGCTACTTTATTAGGTGCTCAATCATTGCTAGCTAACCTTGTGTATGTTTTAGTTGGAATAAGTGCTGTTCTACTAATAGGAGACTTTAAGAAAAAAGTTTAATTTTCTTTTGCAATCTACTTTTTAAAGTGGATTGCTTATAGAGTATTAAAAATATAAAAGGGATAGTATTTATTTTTAAAAAACCACGGTCTATTTTCATTTAAAATAATATAAGTTAATTTTTAAAGGTCGTTTATTAATTTTATTATTATTTTTATGTTTTTTATTTATACAACCTGTGAAAAAAAAGAGGAAGCTGAAAAAATAGCTAAATTAATTATTGATAATAAGTTTGGTGTTTGTGTTGATTATTGGCCCATGATATAATTAATGCATGGATATTAAAAATATAAAAAGAGCAGTGCTGGTGGGCTTTATTTCTGGTCTGTATTTAATAGCGCTTTTCATTTTTGTAAATTTAAACCCAAATTCAAATTTGGGCGATAACTTAAAAGTAAAAATAATGTCTATTTATTATATTTTTAATTGCTTTTTATTATTGTTGATTTATTTTCTTTTAATAAAAAATAAAATTAAAATAGCAAAATTTTTTGCTATTTTTCTTGTTTTTTATATGCTTTTTAGTTTGTTTTGGCAAAGCGGCACTGAGGGTAATACTTTTTCTTTTTCACTTTCTTTAATTAATCAAAGTGTTTTTATCTATTCAATTATTCATGGAATACTTTCGGGTCTTTTTATATATTTTCTTATTTTAAAAGGGGGCATCTCAATTGTTTTTGCTATTTTGATTTCATTATTAGGAATAATTCCTAATATCTTATTTTTTTGGGGTATTTTTCGTGCTATTTCTTTGATTTTTAAAAAATCAAAACCGGAATATGCTTTAAATTATAAATCAACAACAGACATAAATTAATTCAATTGCCTTGTAGTTAGTGTTGATATAGACCAAGGCCACTCATTTGTGGCTTGATGTAGAATCCCATCGTATAGTGGCTCCACAATTTTAAGATTTTTTTAAAATAAACTTTTTAAAAACGGAGAACAAGTTTTTTGACAAATCAAAAGTTTTTCTTTATTCTTTTTTATAAAGTAGTTTTTTGTTAAATTAAAAAAATAATAAAATGAGCGAATTAGTTAACTTTCTTGAAAATTTTGGCCTTTTAAAGGAAGATAAAGACCAAATTGAACCTATTCTCCCTATTGAAGAAGGAGATGTTGTAATTGGCGAAATGAGCCAATTAGAAAAATATTTAGATACATTTATTGTTAAAAAAGACAATGAATTAGAAAAATTAATTCAAAAAAGCAAGGAAGTAGAGAATAAAGAGGAGTATCTTAAGATTAATGAAAAGGTTGTCACTATTTCTTATATTGTTGAATTGGCAATTAAGATTATGTGGACATCTGTCTTTTTAAGATGTAAAACTTTAAAAAGTACAGCAGTTGTTGGGATTACAATTGGTTTTAAAATTATTGAAAAAGAAAATCTTTTTTCTTATAACTATCAAGATCAAGATCAAATAATCAATTTATTATTTAATAAAAATAATCTTAATTAAAAATTTTTTGATTTAAAACAATAGCAAGGGTCTTCCTTGCTATTTTTATTTTCTTTATAAATTATCTAAATAACCTTTAATGGTTTTTTAGATGGTGTCTTTTTTGGTTTTTTTTGGTAAAATAAAAAAATGAAAGATTTAAAAGAATTTCCAAAGCCTATTTCTTTAAAAAAGTTAATTGGTCCTAGTTTTGTTATTTTAGCCTTAGGGCTTGGTTCAGGCGAAGTAATTCTTTGGCCTTATTTAGCTTCTAATTATGGCTTAGGTATTGCCTGGGGAGCTGTTTTAGGTATTACTTTTCAATATTTCATGAATATGGAAATTGAACGCTATGCTTTGGTTAAAGGAGAAAGTGTTTTTGTTGGAATTTATAAATTGTTTAAACCAGCCGTTTATTGGTTTATTTTATCTACTTTTATTGGTTTTGGTTTGCCGGGAATTATTGCTGCTTCAGCTAAAGTTATGGCTAATGTAATGGGCTTAGAAAATTTTAAATGGATTGCTATTTTATTTTTAATTTTAATTGGTTTAATTTTAAGCATTGGTAAAACTGTTTATGGCATGATGGAGCGGATTACTAAAAGTATTATTTTAGTGGGCGTTCCTTTTATTTTTTTATTAGCTATTTTTCTAGCAACTAAAACTGATTGGTCTGCTTTATTTAGTGGATTAATAGGAAAAGGGGAAGGATATTTGTTTTTACCAGAAGGAATAAGTATTGCCACCTTTTTAGGTGCTTTTGCTTATTCAGGAGCAGGAGGTAATTTAAATTTAACTCAATCTATTTATGTTAAAGAAAAAGGTTATGGCATGGGTGTTTATTCTCAAAAAATTTCCAGCTTATTTTCTAAAAAGAAAGAAGATGAAATTATTTTAGAAGGAAATGATTGTGCTGAAACTCCAGAAAATATTGACCGTTTTAAAAAATGGTGGAAATTAATTAGCATTGAGCATGGTTTTGTTTTTTGGTTTTTAGGTTCAATTTCTATGATTTTTTTAATGCTTTTGGCTTACACTACAACTCATGGACTTTCTGGAAATGCCGAGGGAATTAATTTTGTAATTAGTGAGGGATTAGTTATTGGCACCACTGTTTTTCCTTTAATAGGAACTATTTTCTTAATAGCTGTTTCTATTATGTTATTTCAAACTCAATTAGGAATTATGGATTCCACTTCTCGTATTATGGCTGAGAACTTAGCTATTCGAAAAATAGATAAACAAAATAAAAATAATGATGTTATTAAAAAAGGGAAAATTAATCTTTCTAAAATTTATTATTCTTTTGTTTGGGCTCAAATTTCTTTTGGAATAATTTTATTTTTATTTAATATTTATGAACCTAAAACCTTAATTGTTTTAGGAGCAGTTATTAATGCTTTTGCTATGTTTGTTCATTTAGGTTTAGTTTTTTGGCTTAATCATAAAATACTTCCTAAGGTTTTCCGTCCTGGTTGGATAAGAAAAATTATTATTGGAATGATTTTTGTATTTTTTGGAGTATTTAGTTTTATTGTTATTACTGATAATTTTTTTTAAGATAAAAAATGAAAATTCTCAAAAATTACAATTTGTCTAATTTAAATACTTTTAACATAAAAGCTAAAACTAAATTTTTTGTAGAAATAAACAAAGAAGAAGATTTAATAGAACTTTTTTCTTTAAGTCAATTTAAAAAAAACAAAAAGCTGTTTTTAGGAGGGGGAAGTAATGTTTTATTTCTTCAAGATTTTGCTGGTTTTGTTGTTTTAAATAAATTAAAAAAAATAACAATAATAAAAGAAGATAAAAATAATGTTTATATTAAAGCATTTGGTGGTGAATTATGGCAAGATTTAGTTTTATTTTGTACTAAAAGAAATTATTGGGGAATTGAAAATCTTTCTCTTATTCCGGGCACAGTGGGAGCTTCGCCTGTTCAAAATATTGGGGCCTATGGCGTTGAATTAAAAGATATTTTTTATAATTTAGAAGCCTATGAAATTAAAACAGGCAAAAAGAAAATTTTTAATAAAAAAGAATGTCAGTTTGGTTATCGAGATAGTATATTTAAAAATAAATTAAAAGATAAATATTTTATTTCAGCTGTTGTTTTTAAATTAACTAAAAAAGAAAATAAAAATATTAATTACCGAGCTTTGAAAGATTATTTAAATAAAAATAAAATAAAAATAAAAAAATCAAAAGATATCAGTGATGTTGTTTCAGATATTCGTAAAAGTAAATTACCTGATCCTAAATTTTTACCTAATGCCGGTAGTTTTTTTAAAAATGTTTATATTTCAAAAAGTAAATTAAATAAATTAAAAAAAATTTATCCTGATATACCTTTTTTTGAAGAAGAAGAAAAAACCTCACCTCCAAACCCTCTTCTTAATCAGGAGAAGGGAAGTCAAATTAGTGTTCGACGGGGTGAGGTTAATACGATTATCAAAATACCCACTGCTTGGCTTATTGAACAAGCTGGATTTAAAGGTAAGAGAATGGGCAAGGTTGGTGTTTATCAAAAACAAGCTCTTATTTTAGTAAATTATGGCGGGGCAACTGGCTTAGAAGTTAAAAAATTAGCTCAATTAATTATAAAAAGCATTTATCAGAAATTTAAGTTAAAAATTGAAATTGAAGTTAATTTAGTTTAAATTTTGAGAAATTCTCATTAAGGGTTATAATTAAGTTATTAAAAAGTTAATTTAATTAATGAATTTAAATATGTTTAAAAATAATAAATATAATATGGTTTTTTGGGTTCTGTTGGTTTTAGCTTTCATTGTTTTTATGTTTTTTGCTATTAATAATAAGGATTCTTCAGTAAATGAAGAACAAAATATAAATATCATGTCAGAAGAAATACAAAATGTTGAGGGAGTAAAAATTACAATTTTAAAAGAAGGAACAGGGGAGGAGGTTGCTGAAAGTGGCAATATGGTAGCCATGGCTTATACCGGTATGTTTTTAGATGGTACTGTTTTTGATTCTAATTTAGATCCTAAATTTAATCACGTTGAGCCTTTTGTTTTTAATTTAGGCGCAGGTCAGGTTATTAAAGGCTGGGATGTTGGTTTAGTTGGTATGAAAGTAGGTGAGCAAAGAAAACTAGAAATTAAATCAGATTTTGCCTATGGCGCAAATGGCGCAGGAGATGTTATTCCTCCTAATGCTGATTTAATTTTTGTTGTCGAATTAGTTGCTATTAAAAAATAATTTTTGTATTAAATACAAATAAAAATATGTTTCAAATAACAGAAAAAAATAAACAATACTTAATTATCTTAGTTTCAGTTTTATTAATTGTCCTTTCTATTTTTCTTATTTTCAAATCTTTGTCGGAAATAAAGAATTATCGTAATAGTCCTATGATGAATACTATTACTCTAGAGGGAGAAGGTGAAGTAAATGCTATTCCTGATATTGCTAAAATTTCTTTTACAATAAATCAAGAAGCATTAACTTCTAAAGAAGCCCAAGAAAAAGTTTCTGAAATAGAAGGAAAAGTATTAACTTTCTTAAAAGAAAATAGTATTGAAGATAAAGACATCAAAACTCAATCTATTTCTTTTTATCCTAAATATGAATATCGTTACAGTGCCAAGGTTTCTTGTACTGAATTTTATTGTCCTCCAACTCCTGGTAAAAATGTAATAGTAGGCTATGAAGCAAATCAAAATATTGAAGTTAAAATCCGAAATACTGACGATGTTGGAAAAATTATGCAAGGTTTGTCTGAATTAAAGGTATCCCAATTAGATGGACCTAATTTTTCTATTGATGACGAAGAAGTTTTAAAAATTGAAGCTCGCAAAAAAGCTATTTTAGATGCTCGAAACCAAGCTAAAATTTTAGCTAAGGATTTAGGAATTCGTTTAGGCAAGGTTGTTTCTTTTAGCGAAGGACAAGATTTTTATGCTCCAATGTATGAAAAAGCAATTGCTCAAGATTCTCTTATGATTAGCAGTAGCAGTATTGCTCCTCAAATTCCTAAAGGTGAAAATACTATAATTTCTAAGGTTTATATTACCTATGAGATTAAATAATTGACTATTTTTAGAAAAAAGAGTACTATTAAAAAAGCCCTGAACGGGGCTTTTTTAAGAACAGTAATTAATTAATAAATAAAATGTCAAAAATAAATAATTATTTTAAAGAAACAAAAGCAGAATTAAAGCATGTAGTGTGGCCTGGAAAAAGACTAACAGTTCTTTATACCATTATGGTTTTAGTTATTTCTATTTTAATTGCCTATTTTTTAGGAGTTTTTGATTTTATTTTTTCAAAAGGATTAGAGCAAGTTATTACATTTTAAGCTTAAATTAACTATAAAAAAATTAGCTATGTCAAAACAAGAAACACAAGGAATAAGAAATTGGTACGCTATTCATACCTATGCTGGATATGAAAATGCTGTTTTGCGTAATTTAAAACAAAGAATTGATTCACTTGGAATGAATGATAAAATTTTTAATGTAATTGTTCCAATTGAAAAAAAGATTAAAATAAAAGCAGGTAAAAGAGTTGAAGTTGAAGAGAAAATTTACCCCGGTTATGTTTTAGTTGATATGATTGTAACTGATGATTCTTGGTATGTTGTTCGAAATACTCCTCGAGTAACTGGTTTTGTTGGGGCAGGAGTTAATCCCGTTCCACTTCGTAAAGATGAAGTTGATTATTTATTTAAGAAAATGGATAGCAATATTACTAAACATAATATTGATTTAGCTATTGGAGAAACAGTAAGAATTACCGATGGTCCTTTTAAAGACTTAGAAGGTAAAGTAAATTCAATTGATCAAGAAAGAGGAAAAATTAAAGTTTTAGTTTCAATGTTCGGGCGAGAGACACCTGTTGAATTAGATTTCTTGCAAGTTAAAAAAATTTAAGGTAATATAAAAAGTCATGGCGAAAAAAATAACCAAAAAAATTAAATTACAAATAGAAGCTGGGAAAGCAACACCTGCTCCACTTTTAGGACCTGCATTAGGACAAGCAGGTATTAATATTGGAGATTTTGTTACTAAATTCAATGCTGCTAGTCAAAAAATGATTGGAAATAAGGTTTCAGTTGTTATTTCAGTTTTTGAAGACAGAAGTTATGATTTTATAATAAAAACCCCTCCTGTTACCGGTCTTATTTTAAAAGCAGCTGGGATTGAAAAAGGTTCTGGTAAAAATGCTGTTCACAAAGTAGGTAAAATTACTAAAGCTCAAGCCTTAGAAATTGCTAAACAAAAAATGTCTGATTTAAATTCTAAAGATGACCAAGGGGCAATTAATATCGTTGCTGGCTCTGCTCGAAGTATCGGCGTGGAAGTGATATAAAAATATATATATAAAATAATAAAAAAGCCAACCTTAGTTGGCTTTTTTATTTTTAAGATTAAAGTTATAATAGTTTTATTATTAAATAATAAAACTATAGCTAGAAAAAATCGAATTTCTTGGGACGAGTGTTTTATGCAAATAGCTCATATTATGGCTGAACGTTCAGCTGATCCTTCAACTCAAGCCGGAGCTGTGATTGTTAATGATGCCAATATAATTATTGGGGCTGGTTATAATGGTTGGCCTCGAGGAATAAAAGTTGATGAATTGCCATGGGAGAGAGAAGGAGATTTTGAAAATACAAAATATGCTTATGTTTGTCACGCAGAGGAAAATGCTTTATATAATGTTAATAATTCAACCAAAAATGGTAAATTATATTGTACTCTTTTCCCATGCAATGAATGTACTAAAACAATTATCCAAAATGGTATAAAAGAAGTTATTTATGAAAGTGATAAATATGCAGATACTCCAATTGTTCGAGCTTCTAAAAAAATGCTTAAATTAGCAAAAATTAAAACTAGAATTTATAAAAGAAAAAAAATATGAATAAAAAAATAATTATTGGCTTAATTGGTTCATTGGCTAGCGGAAAAGAAACCATTAAAAAATATTTAACCCAAAAACACAATGCCCAAGACTGTCGTTTTTCTTCTATTTTGAGAGATGTTTTAGCAAGGCTTACTATTTCAAATAGTAGAGAAAATTTACAAAAACTTTCAACAGTCTTGCGAGCCAATTTTGGGGAAGACTTACTTGCAAAAGCAATTGCTAGTGATGCTTCAAAATTAGATGCGGATGTGGTAGTAATTGATGGAGTAAGAAGATTTACTGACATTGAGCATCTAACAAAACTGCCTAATTTCTTTTTAATAAAAATTGATGCAGACCCAAAAATAAGATATGAAAGAATGAAACTAAGAAATGAAAATGAAGGCGATAATTTAAAAACTTTTGAGCAATTTTTAGCTGATCATGAAGCAGAGGCAGATAGGGAAATTCCAGAAGTTATGAAAAGTGCTAAATATAGTATTGATAATAATAGCACTTTTGAAGATTTATATAGACAAGTAGATGAAATTTTAAATAAAATTTATTTTTAATATTATATATTAAAACTTGCTTTTTTTTGTTATTTATTCTTTAATATAGAAAGAGAAGTTGGATATGGGCAACAGTGACCCATGTGTTATTTGATAATATAAAAATAGGTGAAAAATGAGAAAAAAGAACACCGCAGGCTTAGCTGATAGTGGCCTTAAGGGAATCATTGAGGATCTCCTTTTAAAAGCACAAAGTAATTTTTTTATTGGATCTGCTTTAAAAAAAGTAGCCAATATGACAACTAAAGAACTAGTTTCTTTTATTGGAGATTCTTCTTACGTTTCTTTGTTTGAGGAAACAATAATACCCTCAAGTGAAGAAAAAAATAGAAGGATTTTTTTAGAAGAAATGAATTTTATTTTTTGTTGTCCTAATGTTATAAACGAAATTGCTGATCGTTGTGACAATAAGGCAACCAAAAAGCAAAAATTAAAAATGTCTTTTGTTGATATTTCTGAAGAAGAAATAAAAACACTAGAAGAATTAAAAAAAGAATTTCTTTTAATTGAGGCATCTCCTGATGAATTAGTTGAAAGAATTTTATTTTTTTGTACTAATAAAATGGTGAAACATTATACCATTCTTGGTTATTGGCAAGAATGGGTAGTAGCTGTTTATCCTTTTCAAAGAAATAAAATAAAAATTTCGGTGAACAAAAAAATCGCTCTTGTTGGACCATTTTTAGTTGTTCATTAAAAAATTTTTATATACACACTGCCGACCCTAAAAAGTCGGCATTTTTTATTTTAAAATATATTCAGCAAATTCTAAATCATAAATATTTTTTTCGTCTTTAGGGTATTTTTTACTTTTTATTTTTTGCCATTTATTTAAATTTATTTTTGATTTTCTTATTTTAAGACAATATCATGTTCGCCACGTTTAATATCAAAGCGGTCAATTTCTTTATCTAGATGAAGAACAAGCCCATATTTACTAAACAGTGTTAATAACTTATCAGCCATTTGCTTGGCTCTTTTGCGTAATGTTGGATGAACAAATCTAGTTGCACGTAACTCAATAATATAAACCAAAGAGGGAAGTCCTCCAGTTATTCTATTTGATATATTATATCCCATTGGAATATAGTATTGTTTTTCTTCTTTTGAAATTTTTAATTTATTTATTTTCTTTTTTTGTATTTCTAAAAGTTTTTTTGCTTCAGGTTTTATTTCTGAAGGTAATTCGTCTAAATACCAATTTTCAAATCCAATTTCATTTGTTAAAAGAGGCATTCTTTGTATTATTGACCTATGTCTTTGTAAGTC
>CAZIWS010000009.1:9892-14443 GCA_964543175.1 uncultured Candidatus Saccharibacteria bacterium | reverse complement strand
ATATGAAAAATTATAAACCAAGAACTCCATCAAGACGCAATCAAACAACAGTTAATTACCGTGGAGTTTTAACTACAAATGATCCAGAGAAATCTTTAACTAAAGGTTTCAAGCGTTCTGTCGGAAGAAATAATCAAGGAAGAATCACTACTCGTCATAAGGGTGGTGGACACAAGCGTTTATACAGAGAAATTGATTTCATGTATAACAAGCACGAAATTCCAGCAGTAATCAAATAAATCAATAGAATATGATCCAAACCGTAATGCATTTATAAGTTTGGTTTGTTATAACGATGGAGAAAAGAGATATGTAATTACTCCAAAATCTATGAAGGTTGGAGATAAATTTATAGTTTCTAAAGATGCTCCTTTAGTTGTAGGTAACAGACTTCCCCTTAAGATGATTCCAGTTGGAACATTTGTTTACAACATAGAAATAAAACCAAATGGAGGAGCAAAAATTGCTCGTTCTGCAGGAAATTTTGCTCAAGTGGTTGCTAATGCTGATGGTTATACTAACTTAAAAATGCCTTCAAGTGAAATTAGAAAAGTTTCTGAAAATTGTTGGGCTTGCGTTGGAATAGTTTCAAATGAAGAACATCATTTAGAAAATTATGGAAAAGCAGGACGTTCACGCTGGAAAGGTATTCGTCCAACTGTTAGAGGTACTGCCATGAATCCAGTTGATCATCCTCATGGTGGAGGAGAGGGCCGACAAGGAAGAGGAACCAAAAGACCAAAAACTAAATGGGGTAAAGTTACTGGAGGAAGAAAAACAAGAACTCCTAAAAAATATTCAAATATTTTTATTGTTAGTCGCCGAAAAACAGGCAAAAAAAGAAAATCTAAATAAAAACAAAACAAAAATCTCTTTAAGGAGATTTTTGTTTTGTTTTAAATTATCTATTATTTAAATTTGACTTTATTTTCTAATTTGCTATTATGAAACTTAGCTCGTTAAGAGCTTTTTGTTATAGAAAATAAGGAGCTTTAGCGACTATATTTTCGAAACCCTGTTAAATGATTTTAAATCATGACTAAGTTTTACTACATATATGTTTTATTTTCTAAGAAAGATAAAGGATTCTATGCAGGATATACTGAAGATTTAAAATCAAGATTTGAGCAACACTCAAGGGGGTTTGTTAAATCGACAAAAGAAAGACGCCCATTAATATTAATATATTCTGAGGCGTGTTTAAATAAAAAGGATGCTTTGCATCGTGAAAAGTATTTGAAAACCTATAATGGAAAGTTATTTCTAAAAAATAGGCTCAAATCTTATTTAACAGGGTAATGATTTTTATAGTCATTGCTTCGCAACTCCTTAAAAATCAATTATGACACGATCAATAAAAAAAGGAATAAATGTAGATGAAAAACTGCTAAAGAAAATAGCAGGCAAAAATCCTTTACAAACTCCAATGATTAAGACATGGAAAAGAGCTTGCCAAATAGCCCCTGAAATGGTTGGTTTTATTTTTGGTGTTCATAATGGAAAAAATCATATTGAAGTTTTAGTTACCGAAGATATGGTTGGCCATAGGTTAGGAGAATTTTCTTTAACTAGAAAATTTATTAAACATGGAGGTAAAATGCAAAAAGAACTAGAGCAAAAGAAAAAAGAAGCTGAAATTGCTCAAGCTAAAACAGCTTCTGGTGCAAGTGACACAAAGAAAAAGAAATAAAATTTTAATATAAAAATATGAAAGCATTTTTAAAAAATTACAGACAATCACCTAGAAAAGTTCGCTTAGTGGCGGGGCTTATTAGAGGTAAAAATGTTTCTGAGGCAATTTTAGAATTAGATTTTTTAGTTAAAAGAGCAGGAGATCCTATTAAAAAATTATTAAATTCTGCTATTGCTAATGCTAAACAAAAAGGAATAGAAAAAGAAAATTTATTTATAAAAGAAATAACTGTAGACAAGGGAATTGTAATGAAAAGAATGATGCCAGCAGCCATGGGAAGGGGGCATCGTATTAATAAAAGAACAAGTCACATTTTTATTTCCTTAGAAGAAAAAAATACTATTACTAAAAAGAAAAGCAAAAAAGATATTAATAAAAAAACAAAGTAAAATTTATGTCAAAAATAGTCCATCCATATGCCCATAGGTTGATAATGTTAAGAGATTGGAAATCTCGTTGGTTTGCTGACCCTAAAAAATATGTAGATTATTTAAAAGGAGATGTTTTAGTACGTGAACATTTAGAAAAAAAACTAAGAGGCATGTATATTTCTTCTATTGAAATTGAAAGAAGCAGAAAAGCAACTCGTTTTATTATAAAAACTTCTAGACCTGGTTTAATTATTGGCAGAAATGGAGAAGGAGCAACAAAATTAAAAGAAGAAATTTTAAAAAAAATTGCTAAATTAAAATTAGTAAAGCCGGAAGATTTTAAGCTTGAAATAATTGAAGTTCAAAACCCAGAAGCAGATGCCGCTATTGTTGCTTATATGATTGCTGAAGGCTTAGAAAAAAGAATGCCTTATCGTAGAGTTATAAAGCAAGTTTTAGAAAAAGTATTAAATGCTCGGGGAGTAGAGGGAGCTAGAATTGTTCTTTCTGGTAGATTGGGAGGAGCAGAAATTGCTCGCTCAGAAGAATTAAAAAAAGGTTCTATTCCACTTCAAACATTCAGAGCAGATATTGATTTTAAAAGAGAAAGAGCCAGACTTCCTTACGGAAATATTGGCATAAAGGTTTGGATTTATCGAGGTCAGGTTTTTTCAAAAAAACAAGAAATTTAAAAATTTTAAAATATGTTATTACCAAAAAAAGTAAAATTTAGAAAGTGGCAGTCTGGACGTATTAATTTAAAAGCCAGAACACCAGAAACAAGAGGAATAAAATTATCTTTCGGTTCTTTTGGTTTGAAAGCCACATCTCAAGCAAGAGTTAAATCAAAACAAATTGAATCTGCCAGAAAAGCAATGTCTCGAACACTAACAAAAGCTGGAAAATATTGGATTCGAATTTTTCCAGATAGACCTTTTACAGCTAAAGCAGCTGAAGTGGGTATGGGAAAAGGAAAAGGAGATCCACAAGGATATTGTTTTGAAGTTTTTCCTGGAAGAATTATTTTTGAAGTTGATGGTGTAGATGAAAAAATTGCCCGAGAAGCATTAAGAAAAGCAGGAACTAAACTTCCAGTAAAGTGTCGAGTAATTTCCAGAGAGCATAATAAATAATTTAAATTTATGGCCAAAAAAGAAAAAAACAATTTTAAAAATATGAAATTAGATGAATTAAAAAATAAACTTGTTGATTTACAAGAAAAAATTAGAGTTATTCGTTTTAAAGCAGAAGGATCTAAATCAAAAAATGTTAAAGAGCAAGGTGCTCTCAAAAAAGAAATTGCTAGAATTTTAACTCAAATAAAAGCCCAAAAATAAGAAAACTAAAATAAAAATATGAAAACAAAAGTAATAAAAAAGAATAAAGGAAATGTTTTAAAGGGAGTAGTAGTTTCAGATAAGATGGACAAAACTGTTGTTGTTTCAGTTTCTCGCTTTGTAAAACATCCTAAATATGGCAAATATTATAGTATTAATAAAAAATACAAAGCACATGATCAAGAAAATAAATGTAAAACAGGTGATAAGGTTCAAATAATTGAAGTAAAGCCAATTTCAAAAGATAAAAAATTTAAAATAATTAGTAATTAATTTCTCATTAAGAGAGAACAAGTATGATTCAAACAGAAACATTAGTAAAAATAACAGACAATGCTGGGGGCACCGTAGGAAAGGTGTTTAAGATTTTAGGTAGTTCTCATAAAAGATATGCCACCCTGGGCGAGTTAGTTATAATTTCTGTTAAAGTAGCTCAACCTAGAAAAGGAGTAAAAAAGAAAGATGTTCACCAGGCAGTTGTAGTGCGTACCAGAAGTGCTTATAGAAGAAAAGACGGCTCTTATATTCGTTTTGATGACAATGCAGTTGTTTTGTTAGAAAAAGGAAAAAAAGATCCTAAGGCTGGTCGTGTTTTCGGTCCAATGCCTAGAGAATTAGCTGAAAAAGGTTTTCAAAAAATAATTTCTTTAGCGCCCGAAGTTATCTAAACAAAAAGTAAAAGAAACATCGCTATATAACTGAGTTTTAATTTTATAAAGCAAAAATAAATTATGAATAAAAATAACATGAAACTAAAAAAAGGAGACAATGTAATAATAATAACCGGCAAAGATAAAAACAAAAAAGGCAAGATTGTTTTAGTTTTAAAAAAAGACAATAAGGTTGTTGTTGAGGGATTAAATATGATGAAAAAAAGCCAAAGACCCAGAAAGTCAGGCGAAAAAGGTCAAATTATTGATATTGCTATGCCTATTCATGTTTCCAATGTGATGATTTTAGATCCCAAGAGTGGCAAAAGGTCACGTATTGGTAAAAAAATTGTTGGAGATAAAAAGGTTCGAATAGCAAAGAAAAGTAATCAAGAAATATAAAAGTATGAAACATTTAACTGTAAAAGAAAAAGAAATATTAGTTTTTGAAAAAATGAAAAAAGATTTTCATTATAAAAATGTTATGGCTGCTCCTAAGT
>CAZIWS010000009.1:0-9882 GCA_964543175.1 uncultured Candidatus Saccharibacteria bacterium | reverse complement strand
AAAATTAGGATAAAATAGAGCTTATGATTACCAAAAAGATTGTTTTAAATATTGGAACAGGAACTTTAATGAAAAAAGATAAAAATAAAAATGATTTTATTTCAGATCGTTTGTCAAAAATTACTGGCCAAAAACCTGCTCCTCGAGGTGCTAAAAAATCAGTGGCTTCTTTTAAAATTCGCCAAGGAGACCCAATTGGTATGATTGTTACCTTAAGAGGCAAGATGATGTACAATTTTATTGAAAAATTAATAAATATTGCTTTACCTAGAACAAAAGATTTCAGAGGAATTAATCGAAAAGCAGTAGACAATATAGGTAATTTAACAATTGGAATTAAAGAACATACGATTTTTCCTGAAACAGCCGATGAAGACATTAAAGATGTTTTTGGTATTGCTATTACCTTAGTTTCTTCAGCTAAAAACTACCAAGAAGGATTAACTTTTTATGAAATACTTGGAGTTCCTTTTAAGAAAAATTAATTTGACTATTTTTATTATTTTTGTTAGTATAGCATTAAGGGAATAAAACTTTAGTTAATCCATTTTTCTCCTTATTTTTTTTATTAATTTAAAAAAAGTAAGAAAAGAAATGTGATATTGCTAAAATATTACCCTAATTAATTTTATGGCCAAAACATCAGTAAAAGCTAGAGCAAATAAAAAACCAAAATTTTCAACCCGAGCTAAAAATCGATGTTTTCGATGTGGTCGGGGAAATGGTTTTATGAGAGATTTTGGAATTTGCCGAATTTGCTTTAGAGAATTAGCAAATGAAGGAATGTTGCCAGGGGTACGTAAGTCTAGTTGGTAATTTTATAAATAATTTTTTAATTTAAACGCAATGGATTCAATTTCAAATATGATAATAATGATGAAGAATGCTGGACTTGCTAATAAAACAAGTGTTTCTTTTCCGTATTCTAAAGTAAAAAATGCTATTGCTGAGTGTTTAAAAAAAGAAGGATATATCTTAAATTATTTTAAAAAAGTTAAGTTAGGTAAACCTGTTTTAGAAGTTGAATTAATTTATGTAAATAAAAAACCAAAAATTTCAGACGTTCTTAGGGTTTCTAAGCTTTCTAAAAGAGTTTATTTTAAAGTTAAAGATATTCATACTGTTAAAAATGGTTTAGGAATTTTAGTTCTTTCTACTCCTAAGGGGATTTTGTCTGGTAAAGAAGCTAGAAAAGAACAAGTAGGGGGAGAAGTTTTATTTAAAATGTGGTAATTAAAAAATATTAAAATTATGTCAAGAATAGGAAAACAAGAAATATTAATACCAGCCGGAATAGAAGTTACTTTAAGTAATGGTCTTTTTACAGTAAAAGGCGCAAATGGAACTTTAGTAAAAAATTTCAAAGATGATATTGTTATAAATATAGCCGGCAATTTAATCTCTTTAAATATAAAAAGAAATGATAAATTTTCTAAATCTCTTTGGGGAACCTATGCTTCTCATATTAAAAATATGATTCAAGGTGTTCAAAATCCTTATCAGAAAAAATTAATTTTAGAAGGAGTTGGCTTTAAGTCAGAAGTTAAAGGAAAAGAAATTCATTTTGCTTTAGGATTTTCTCATCCAGTAATTGTTCCAATACCAGAAGGATTAAATATTACTGCTGAAAAAAATAATATAACTATTACTGGAATAGACAAAGAACTAGTGGGAAGTTTTACGGCTTCTATTAGAGCACTTAAAAAACCAGAACCCTATAAAGGAAAAGGAATGCGCTATGCTGATGAAATTATTAGAAGAAAACAAGGAAAGAAAACTGTATAATTAAATTTATAGTTTAAGTTATAAATAAAATGGAAAACAAAACAAACAAAAGAACAAGATTAAAGAAAAAAATTAAAGCAAAAATTTCAGGCACTTCTGATAGGCCAAGACTTTCAGTTTTTCGTTCTAATAAATTTATTTATGCTCAAATTATTGATGACACTTTAAATAAAACCATTGTTCAAGCAAATGATCTTAAAATAAACAAAGGAACTAAATCAGAAAAAGCTAAAGAAGTTGGCAAAAACATTGCTCAATTAGCTTTAAAAAATAATTTAGAAAAAGTTGTTTTTGACCGAAATGGTTTTAAATATACTGGACGTATAAAATTAGTAGCTGATGAGGCCAGAGCTTCTGGTTTAAAGTTTTAATATAAAAATATGGAAAATGAAATTGCAAAAAAGAATAGTAATAGAAAAGGATCTTCTTTTGTTAGACCTAAACCTGAATTTGATCAAAAGATTTTAGATATTAGGCGTGTTACTAGAGTTGTTGCTGGAGGTAGAAGATTTTCTTTTAGCGTTGCTTTAGTGGCCGGCGATCGAAAGGGTTCAGTTGGCCTAGGATTAGGAAAGGCGGGAGATACTTCTTTAGCAATCGGTAAAGCACTAAGATCAGCTAAAAAAAATATGATTAAAATTAATCTTAATAAAAATATGTCTATTCCTCATGAAATTTCTGCTAAATTTTCAAGTTCTTCTATTGTTTTAATTCCTAATAAAGGAAGAGGATTAGTGGCAGGATCAGTTGTTCGTGATATTATTAAACTAGCAGGCATTAAAGATATTACTGGTAAAATTTTATCAGGCACAAAAAATAAATTAAATAATGCCAAAGCAGTCATGAAGGCCTTTTCAGCTATTTCAGTTAAATATGTTAAGCCTGTTGTTGAAAATAATTTAAAAGAAACAACAGAAAATCAAATAAATAAAAAAGATTAAAATTTTATGCAAATACATAATTTAAAAAGAAAAAATAAAAATAAGAAAGATCGCATAGTCGGAAGAGGCGGTAAGCATGCTAAAACCTCTGGAAGAGGAGGTAAGGGCCAAACAGCTCGAGCAGGAAACAAGAGACGTCCAGAACTTAGAGATATAATTAAAAAATTACCTAAAAATAGAGGATATCGTTTTAATTCTTTTAAAGTTAAGCCTGTTTGTATTTCTTTAGAAGATTTAATTCAAATTTTTCCTAAAGGAGGAGAAGTTAATCCTAAGGTTTTGTTAGAAAAAGGAGTAATAAAAAACAGAAAAGGCTTTATCCCAAAGGTTAAAATTTTAAATAATAAAAAAGATTTTAATTTAATTATTAAAGTTTCTGATTGTTTTGTTTCTAATTCTGCTAAAGAAAAAATAATAAAAATGGGAGGAGAAATAATTTAGTTTTTTAAATATATTAAAATAATGGAAAATTTTTTGAATAAATTAAAATTAATTTGGACTGATGCTTCTTTAAGAAAGAAAATTCTTTTTGTATTGGGCTCTTTGGTTGTTTTTAGATTACTTTCGGCAATTCCAATTCCGGGCATTGATACTGTTGAATTAAATAGATTTTTAACTAATAATCAATTTTTTGGTATTTTAAATATTTTTTCTGGAGGTGGTCTTTCTAATTTATCTATCATTATGTTGGGTGTTGGTCCGTATATTACTTCTTCAATTATAATGCAACTTCTTACTATAATGATTCCTGCTCTTAAAAAACTTTATCATGAAGAAGGAGAGGCAGGTAAAAAGAAATTTACTCAATATTCTAGATTATTAACTATTCCTTTGGCTGGAATACAAGGTTTTAGTCTTTTAGCTATTTTAGAACGCCAAAATATTTTAGTTGATTTAACTTCTTTTGATCGCTTAACTAATTTAATTATTGTTATTGCTGGTTCTATGTTATTAATGTGGATTGGAGAATTAATGACTGAGTTTGGTATTGGTAATGGAGTTTCTCTTATAATTTTTGCTGGTATTGTTGCTAATATTCCTGCCGAGGTTGGACAATTAATTTTTTCTTTTGATATTTCTCAAGTTCCTATGTATATTTTCTTTTTAATTGCGGGAATATTAATTGTGGCTGGGGTTGTGGTTGTAACTGAAGCAGAAAGACCTATTCCAGTAACCTATGCTAAACAAGTTAGAGGCAATAAAATGTATGGAGGTGGGTCCACTTATTTACCACTTAGAGTTAACCAAGCAGGAGTGATTCCGATTATTTTTGCTTTATCTATTTTGCTTTTTCCTCAAATGATTGGTAACTTTTTAGCGACCTCGGCTAATCCTGTTTTAGTTAAAATTTCTAATTCATTGTCTTCTTTTTCTCAAACTTCTTTACTTTATGGAGTTTTATATTTCGTTTTGGTTTTCTTATTTACTTATTTTTATACTGCAGTTACTTTTGATCCTGAAGCCCTATCAACTAATTTACAAAAAAACGGGGCATTTATTCCAGGCATTAGACCGGGTGGATCAACTTCAGCTTATATTTCTAAAGTATTAAATCGTATTACCATGCTAGGAGCTGTCTTCTTAGGAGTTGTAGCAGTTTTACCTCTTATTATGAGAGCAGTTTCGGGTATTAGTGCCATTGCTTTAGGAGGAACAGCTTTACTCATTGTTGTTTCTGTTTTGCTTGATTTAATAAAGAAAATTGATGCTCAAATCTCAATGCGAGAATATTAAGATAGTTTGTGGCTTATAAATAAAAATCTCCGTTAGGAGATTTTTATTTTTCAATCCATTTTTTATATTTTGAAATAATTATATTAACAACTTGATTTAAATTATTTTTATCTGTATCTATTATTAAATCAAATTGATTTTTTTGAGTATTGTCTATTTTGTATAAATCCCAATATCTTTTTTGCTCACTTAAAAAACGCTCATTTATTTTTTCTAAGATTTTTTCTTCATTTTTTATTTGCTCACTTTGGGCTCTTAGTTTATTTTTTTTAATACTGTTTAAAATTCTTTTCTGGGCGATTTTAATAGGTAAATCTAAATAAACTTTAAACGATTCTGGTATCCAGTGATAGGCAGTACGAGAATCTATAACAATTTTTTGAGCATCATTTAAATCTCTTAATTTTTGATCTGTTAGTTTGTCTATCGTGGGGTCAGTTTCAGCTTTTTTATTTAATTCATTTACTGACAAGCCTAATTCAATGCCAACTTGTCGAAAAAAGTCTCCAGAAGAAAAATGCTTATAGTTAAGTTTTTGTGCTATTTTTTTTGCAGTACTTGATTTACCGCTTCCTAGTCCTCCGCAAATAGTAATTATTTCTTTTTTCATTTATACATTAAAGCATTTTTATCTCCCCCTTATCAAGGGGGAGTGCCCAAGACTTGTTCTTGGGCAAGGGGGTAACTTATGAATCACCACCCCGCCCTTAAGGGCACCCCTCCTCGATAAGGAGGGGAGGAGAAATCAGCATTTGATTTTAAGTCTAAAATTTTGTATTCTTAAGTAATGCAAACTCAAACTTTTGTATTTTTTGGTCAAGTTGGTTCTGGAAAGGGAACTCAAGTTAATCTTTTAATAGATTATTTAAAAAAACAGAATAATCAAGAAGTAATTTATGGTGGCACCGGTGATGCTTTTCGAAATTTAATAGCCTCTAATAACTTTACAGCTAATTTAGTAAAAGATTCTATTAATAAAGGTGAATTACAGCCTGATTTTTTAACTTCAGCTCTTTTTGCCAATATTTTGATTTCTAATTTAAATGAACAAAAACATTTAATTGCTGATGGTTATCCTCGCACAGTTGAACAGGCAGAAGATTTTGAAAAAATGATGGTTTTTTTTCAAAGAAAAAATATTAAAATTATTTATATAGAAATTTCTGAAGAAGAAGCAATGAAGAGAAATTTTTTAAGAAATAGAGCCGATGACACTGAGGAAGGACTAAGAAGAAGATTTAATGAATATAAAAACAATGTTGTTCCAGCTATGAATTATTTTATTGAAAAAGATAATTATGAAATTTTAACAATTAAAGGAGAACAGTCTATTGAAGACGTTCATAGTGACATTATTAAGTCTTTAAATATATAAATTAAATGGATAATAATATTATTGTAATTTCGCTTGGGGGCTCATTGATTGTTCCAGAAGAAATAGATAAATCTTTTTTAGAAGATTTTAAAAAATTAATTTTTTCTCAAGTAGCTAAAGGTAAAAAATTTATAATTATAACTGGTGGTGGGAAAATTTGTAGAAAATATCAAAATGTAGCTAAAGAAATTTCTAATTTAAATAATGAAGATTTAGATTGGTTAGGAATTTCAGCTCTTAAGTTAAATGCTCAATTGCTTCGGGTTATTTTAAAAGAATATGCTAATGATAAAGTTGTTAATAATTTAAATGAAAAACTTTATTTTGAAAAACCAATTATTATTGGCGCTGCCTATGAGCCAGGGCAAAGCACTGACTGGGATGCAGTTTTAGCAGCCCAGAATGTTAAAGCAAAAACTATTATAAATTTATCTAATACGGATTACGTTTATGATTCTGATCCTAAGAAAAACATAAATGCTAAAAAAATAACAGAGATAGGTTGGCAAGATTATCGAAAATTAATTCCAGAAACTTGGAATCCAGGTTTAAGTTCTCCTTTTGATCCAATTGCTTCACAAAAAGCACAAGAATTAGGTTTAGAAGTTATTATTATGAATGGCAAGCCAATAGACAATTTAGCTAATTTTTTAAATAATAAAAATTTTAAGGGCACAGTAATAAAATAAATTTATGGCTATTTGGATTAAAAATAAAGAAGAAATAGAGAAAATAAGAGAAGCCGGAAGGCGCTTAGCAATTGTCTTACATCAGGTTAAAGAAAAAATTAAACCAGGTATTTCTACTTGGGAATTAAATCAATATGCCGAGAAATTAATTAGAGAAATGGGGGATTATCCAGCTTTTTTAAATTATAAACCTGAAGGAGCTAAGACTGCTTATCCTGCTTCTCTGTGTGTTTCGGTTAATGAAGAGGTGGTTCATGGCATTCCTAGTAAAAGTAAAATTTTAAAAGAAGGCGATATTATTTCCATTGATTGTGGATTAAAACATAAAGGATTTTTTGCTGACATGGCTATGACCATTGGTGTTGGGAAAATAAGTAATTCTTCTAAAAAACTTATTGATATTACCCAGAAGGCATTAGAAGTTGGTATTAGTGCCGCTAGAGAAGGAAATAGAGTTGGTGATATTGGTTTTGCTATTCAAAATTTTGTTAAACCATATAAATATGGAATTGTGGAAGTTTTAGCAGGTCATGGAGTTGGTAAAGAAATTCATGAAGATCCTTATATACCTAATTTTGGTAAAGCAGGCAAGGGAGAGCTTTTAAAAAGAGGAATGATTTTAGCAATAGAGCCAATGTTAAATAATGGAACCAAGGATGTAGTTTTAAAAAAAGATGGCTATACTTTCATTACTGCTGATTTGAAAAAAAGTGCCCATTTTGAACATACCATTTTAATAACCGATGATTCTCCTCAAATTTTAACTCAAATATAAAAACCTCTTTTGTTTAAAAAGAGGTTTTTATAAAAATTAATTAAAATTACCCCATCTTCCATGGTCTCCCCAAATAATTTCTTTAGTTTCTGGGATGCTAACTAAGTCTTGATTTTTATTTTTTTCAAAACTCTTAATAAATTTTTGGTAATCTTTAATTTCATAACCATTATTCATCCAAGCTTCTAATTTAAATAAAAGCGAAGGGTTTTTTTTGTGCAAAACTTCCTTAATTTTATCTAAAGTAAAAAGTTCTGCGTTTTCCATAACACCAACTTCTTCACCTGTTGGCATTTCTTGTTTTTTAAACAATTTGTCAAACATTCCCATAAAGTAATTCTTTGTTAAAATTAATAAAACGACTTTTTATATTATACATTATATTATATAATAAAAAGATGGAAAAATCATTTTTTAGTGAAATGCCTAAATTTAAAGACCCTAAAGAAGAATTAGATTATTTAAAAGCGCATGTTTCTAAAAGAGAAGAAGAGTTAAAAAAGCTTGGTCATTTTGAAAATACTCACGAACAAGCAACCAAAGATATTATTACTGAATATAAAGATATTCCAATTGAAAAAGCTATTCATTCAGATAATTTACTTAAAAAAAAAGAAGCTGAGGGTATTGTTTTAAAATTAAAACCAGAAAGTCATGATTCTGTTATGGAAGAACTTTTAGGAATTGTTATTACTAAGGGTATTAAAAATGCAATTTCAGTTGTTGAGGCTATGAACAATCCTCACATTGATGATGATTTTCATAGAATTTTAATTCAGTATTTAAAAACAGGAAAATTATTAGGATTAAAAGAGGGCAGTCCTCTTGATAAAGCTTTACATATGACTCTTTTTGAAATTACCTTGCCTCCTCCTCAAGATGATGCTGATAAATCAAAAGGCTTTAAAGAATTTATTGGTGCCATGGAGCAATTTTATGCTGGCATGAATTCTATTTCTGAAGATAAATATAATGATAAAGAAAATTATTTTACCCTAGAAGTTGCTTTGGGTAATCAAAGTGATTCAGTTGTTATTTATGCTGCTATTTTTAATAAACACATTTCACTTTTTGAAAAACAAGTTTTAGCTTTTTACCATGAAGCTAAAATTATTGAAGTTACTGATGATTATAATATTTTCAATGAAAATGGCCACTCTGTTGGTGCTTATGCTTCTTTGTCTGAACGCTCTGTTTTGCCTATTAAGACTTATGACAATATTGATCATGATCCATTGAATACAATTCTTAATGTTTTTTCAAAATTAAAAACAGAAGGAGAGGGCGCAGCTATTCAATTTTTGTTTGCTCCGGCAGGCACTAAATTTATTGAACAATTTCATTTAATTTTAGATGATGTTAAAGATGGCATGTCAGTTAAATATGCAGCCGATAATTTTTATAAATTTAATCAATCTTTCTTAAAAGCTGCTAAGGAATTATTTTTTGAAAATAATAAAAGTGAAGAAGAAAAAAAAGAAAAATATATCAAAGGAAGAAAATCAGTTGATGAAGGTGCTGTTGAAAAAATTGGAAATAAAATTAAAAGTTCAATTATGAAAGCAGGAATTAGAATTGTTGCTTCGGCTGAAAGTAAAGATAGGGCTGAGGCTATTTTAGGGGAAATTGAATCTTCTTTTAATCAATTTACTGAGGCAGCTAGTAACTCTATAGTTTTTAATAAAATTTCTGGCAGTGATTTAAAAACTTTTTTTCATGATTTTTCTTTTAGATTTTTTCCTAGTAAAAAAGCTTTACCAATGAACTTAAAAGAACTGGCTTCTCTTTTTCATTTCCCAGTTGGAATTTCTGGTCAAGGACAACTTAAAGAAGCTAAAGCTGGTATTGCTCCTGCTCCACTTGAAATGGGCAATGAGGGAATATTACTTGGTATTAATGATTATCGTGGACGTGAAACCCAGATTCGGATGGCTAGAGAAGACAGAGTGCGCCATATGTATGTTATTGGGCAAACTGGAACAGGTAAAACAAATATTATGTTAAATATGATTACTCAAGACATTAAAAATGGTGATGGTTGTTGTTATATTGACCCTCATGGAACTGATATTCAAACTATTCTTTCTCGTATTCCTAAAGAAAGAATTGATGATGTGATTTATTTCGACCCAGCTTACACTGCTCGACCAATGGGACTTAATATGCTTGAATATGACCCTAAATATCCAGAACAAAAAACTTTTGTGGTTAATGAGCTAATGAGTATTTTTAATAAACTTTTTGACATGAAAACATCTGGTGGCCCAATGTTTGAACAGTATTTTAAAAACTCAGCTTTTTTAGTAATGGAGGACCCAGATTCTGGTTGTACTTTGCTTGAAATATCACGAGTTTTAGCTGATAAAGAATTTAGAGATATGAAATTAGCTAAATGTAAAAATCCAATTATTAAACAATTTTGGCAAGCAGCAGAAAAAACAACCGGAGAACAAGGTTTAGAAAATTTTGTTCCTTATATTACTTCTAAATTTGATAACTTTATTTCCAATGATATTATGCGCCCAGTTGTTTTGCAGAAAGAATCCGTCTTTAATTTTAGAGAGATAATGGATAATAAAAAAA
>CAZIWS010000008.1:5687-15877 GCA_964543175.1 uncultured Candidatus Saccharibacteria bacterium | reverse complement strand
GTAATAATTGGTCTTGAGGGCTTAGGATTAGTTTGATCTTTTATTTTATTATGATTTTTTGGCAATCCTTCCATTTATAAAGTATACCTTAAATATTAAACTTAAGGTACTTGAGTCTTCCGATACTTTATTTTTTCTGCGGAGAGAGAGGGATTCGAACCCTCGGTACCATTTCTGATACACAGACTTTCCAGGTCTGCCGATTAAACCGCTCTCGCATCTCTCCATTTTTGATAAACAAACTTAATTCCACTATGCGACATCTCCAATTTTTTTAAACTATCTTTTTATTTTTTAAAAAATTAATTATAAAATTATTTTTAAAAACAAAAGAATTTTCTTTATTTAACCATTTATTTAAAATAGGGCTTAAGGTTAAAGCAAAACCAACATTACCCGCTAAATGCAAAAGAGTAAAAGGAATTTGCAATATTAAAGCATTTAAAATTGTTTGATTAAAAATTGGAGCAAATAAAACTCCAGTAATTAAATCAAAAACAATAGTGCTCATAAAAGCAAAAAAAACAAAATTTAAAGCTGAGCTTTTATATTTTTTAAAATAAAAACTAGCTCCCAGCCCAATTAAACCATAAGTTAAGGCCACTAGCCAAGTCCAAATACCAAAGTTGGTAACAAGATCAAAAAGAAAAATGCTTAAAAAAGCAAAAAGAAAAGAAAATAAAGCTCCATATTTCTTACTAATTGGCATAACAGAAGCCATAATAGGCTCTAAATTAGGGGCTTTAAAAGGAATTAACCTAAAAAGAAAACATCCCAGCAATATAACAAAAATTTTTAGCTTATTTTTAAACATTGAATTTTATTATAAACTTTAAATTAACTAGAAGCAAATATAAAAATAATTATACAATATGAATAATTTATATTTAAATCATCTTTAAAAAATCATTTTCAGTAATGATTTTAATTTTATTTTTTTGAGCTTCAGCTAATTTAGATCCGGGATTTTCTCCCACTAAAAGATAGGAGGTTTTATTTGAAACAGAATTGGAAATTTTACCTCCTAATTTAATTATTTTTTCTTTAGCTAAATTACGAGACATCGATAAAAGAGTTCCAGTTAAAACAAAAGTTAAATTAAAAAATTTACCTCTTTTTAATTCTTGCATTTCTTCAATAATTACTCCATTTTTCTTTAATTTTTGAATAAAAAATAAATTATTTTTATCTTGAAAAAAATCAAAAACGCTCTTAGAAACAGCCGGTCCAATATTTTCAATTTCATTTATTTCTTCAATTGAAGCTTTTATTAAATTATCTAAATTATGAAAATAATTAGCTAAATATAAGGCTGTTTCTTCGCCCACATGCAAAATGCCCAAAGACCAAATAAATTTATTTAAAGAAATTTTCTTTTTTAAATTTATTTCTCTAATTATATTTAAGGCACTTTTTTCTCCAAATCTTTCTAAAAATTCAATATCACTTTCTTTTAAAGAAAAAATATCGGCTGGATCAGAAATAAGCCCTTCATCCTTAAATCTTTTTAAGATTTTGGGACCTAATTCATAAATTTCAAAAACTTTAACAAAATGTTCTAAAAATCTTTCATTTTTAGCGGGACATTTTAAATTAATACAATAAAAAGCAACCAAATTTTCTTTTTTTTCTATTTTTCCACCACACACTGGACAAGCTTGGGGCATTAAAAATTTTTTTTCTTTACCACTTCTCATTTTTAACAATACCTCAACCACAGCTGGAACAACATCACCGGCTTTAATAATTACCACAGTGTCCCCTATTCGAACATCTAATTTTTCTATTTGATTTATATTATGTAAGGTTGCCTTAGAAACAACTGAACCAGCCACTAAAGTTGGTTTTAAAATTGCCAAAGGCGTTAAAACACCAGTCCTACCTACTTGTATTTTTATGTCTTTAATAACTGAAGTAGCTCTTTGAGCTGGGTATTTAAAAGCAATCATATAACGAGGAGCCTTACCAACAATTCCTAAAATCTCTTGTAAATTTAAATCATCAACTGAAATAACAATACCATCAGTGCCATATTCAAAGTTATCACGAATTTTTTGAAATTTTTTTATAAAATTAATAACTTCTGAAATATTTTTACAAAAAGCTTCATGTTTATCAACCTTAAAACCAAAACTTTTAAGTAAATTATGTTTATCTGAATGATTTTTTATATTTTTTTTATCTTTTATTTCAGCAATATCATAAGCAAAAAAATCTAAATTTCTTTGAGCTGATAATTTAGGATCAAGTTGTCGCAAACTTCCCGCCGCAGCATTTCTAGTATTAGCAAAAATTGTCTTACCTTCTTTTTGATTTTTTTTATTTAAAACTTCTAAGGTTTTTTGGGCCATTACTGCTTCGCCTCTAATTTCAAGATATTCTGGATACAAGCCACTTAATTTAAGCGGTATGGATTTTATGGTTTTTAAATTTTGAGTTATGTCTTCGCCGATAAAACCATCACCTCTGGTAGCTCCCTTAACAAAAATTCCATTTTTATAAATTAAAGAAACAGCCAAACCGTCAAATTTTATTTCACAAAAATAATTAATTTCTTTTTGTAAATTTAATAACTTTTTAATTCTATTTTCCCAATCATAAAGTTCTTCATCTGAAAAAGCATCATTTAAAGAAGTCATTCTTGTTTTATGTTTAACTTTTTCAAATTTATCTAAAGGTTTTCCGCCAATTCTATTTTCCGGAGCATTTAAATCTTCAAATTCTGGATTTTCTAAAATTAATTTTTTTAATTCTCTATTTAAAGAATCAGAAATATCATCTCCTGCCAAAGGATCATCTGAAATGTGATAGGCATCTCTTAGTCGTGCAATTTCAGCCCGAAGTTTTTGTATTCTTTTTTCAGCTTCTTTTTTAAGCATATTTAATTAATAGGTTACCTCTAAAACTCTTTCAACCGATCTAGTAGCACAATTATGATAACCTTTAGAAATAATTTTTGTTCCACTATTTTTATCTACCTCAACAATAGCACATCCTTTTTGGGTAGAACCTAAATTATTTAAAGTAAAAGAAAATTTATTATTAGATTGAGAAATATTAACATTTTTTCCATTACACTTAAGATTTTGCCCAAAAGCAGTATTAAAAATATCTATATCACTACGATCACCATAAAGAGCACACTCAGCCCCTAAATCAGCCGCAAAAAATGCTTCATTGGTATTTTTAGCAGAAGTGCTAAATTTAGCTTCTTTTAAAGCAACATTAGTTATTCCTAAAGCAATTGCTAAAATCATACTGGAAAGAAGCATAGTGTATAAAAGTACAAAACCTTTTTTATTTTTTTGTATGTTTTTTTTATTCATTATTCTATCCAATTAAATAAATTTTGAGTAAATGAAACACTTTTTGAATTTCCAGAACCCCAAGTTACAGTTGAAGTGGCTTTTATTTCATCGTTCTCAATTAGAGATAAAGTGATTTTACGAACAAAAACAGTTTTAACTCCCCCTCCTGCTCCTCCGCTTAAATATTTTCCAGTATTGGAGTTATAGGTAATAGTTGGGCAATTATTATTACTACAATTCTTAACAATACCACTAGCAGTAATTGGATGATTTTGTTCCAAAAAATCTAAACTAATTGTATCTAAATAACAACCTGAGGTGCAAAGAAGGGTATAAGCCTTAAAATCATTCCAAGCATCTCCTGAGCCATTTGGATCATAAAGAACATAAGTATCTCTTACATTTCTAACATATTCAATTCCCTCTTGAGCTAAAAAAGTAGCTATCATTTTATTTTTAGCATTTGTGATATTAGTTAAACCAGTTGCCAAAACAGTCATAATGCCGACAACAGAAATAATAAAAATAGAAAGAGCCACCAGTGTTTCAACTAAAGTAAATCCTTTTTTAAGCTTATTTTTTTTTATTTTTTTTAAAAATTTAAACATATTTTTATAAATCAATTAATCTTTGAGAAACAGAAGTTTGAATAGCGAAAGGAGTTTCTCCATTTTTGCTTTTTATTTTCCCTGCTAAATTAATAGTAACAATTGGTTGCTGAAAATTACCATCATAAGGAGGCTCTGCTCCTAAAACATCAAAGCTAGACAAAGCTATATCAATTTCAACTTCATCTGGAGTTAGTGGTAAATTAGAAACAAGAGTACCGTCATTTAAAATAACAACCCTTCTAAGTTCATTTTTATTATTAGTATTATTAAAATAATAAGCAATTATTTTATTCCCAGTGCTTGAGCTATTATTAGCTTCTTTAAAAACAATTCCAATACATTTTTTGCCACTACTAGGAGAAGGAAGATTCGTAGTACTGTTTATAAAGGGCTGAATATCATCCCAAAAAGTATTAACGCAAACATAATCACTTCCTGTTCTGATATTTTTAGACATATCGTCTAAAGCAAAAGTTAAGCCATCCATAATAGAACGCATATCTTGAGATTTTTTATGAACCAAGCTAGCATTTAATAAAGAATTCATTCCATAAATAATTACCACTAAAAAAATAATAATAGCCACCATCATTTCAATAATAGTAAAGCCAGATTTAAAATTACTTTTATTTTTTTTCTGAAATATTAATTTTTGCATTTTTTTCTTTTCCATTTTTTATTTTATTTGTATTCTACCAGAAGAATTAACTTCTATCGTTGAACTAATCCCTTTAGGAGATTTTATAACAATTTCAACACTTGAAAAAGAGCAACCTCCTGATATTATAGAAATATCTGAACTACTTCTGGTAAAAACAATATGAAGATCATCACCTATCGGGCAAGAAGCATTACCAGAACTATTTGAAGTGAAATCTTCTATTATAATCCCCTTAGTTATTTTAAATTTTTCTAAACATTCTGTTGTGGCTGGATCAACAGAATTTCCGCAAGCACTATTAGTATTATAAAGTTTGTCTTGAGTAGGTTTATCAACAAAATAAATAAAAGAATCTTTGTGTGTTTTTTTATCAAAATAAATTCCATAGGAAGGAATCCATCCTAAAGAATTAAAGTTTAAAGGAATCTCACCACCCTGAGCCCATTTTTGGGCTTGAGCTATTTGAGAAGCAATATCATTGGCATAATTTCTAACATGAATTCGAGCTTCAAATTTATCATAATTAGCAATAGAAACACCAGCCATAATAGAAAAAATACTTAATACAACAATAAGTTCCACATAGGTCATTCCTCTTTTTAATTTATTTTTTTCTTTTTTAAATTTAAATAAAAAATTAATTATTTTTTAAAATTAAAAATTTAAAGGAAAAATATGTAATTCAAAAAGAAAAGCCAAAATCATACCTAAAACCAAAAAAGGAGCAAAAGGAATTTCGCTTTTAATAGAATATTTTTTCTTGTTTAAAAATATTAATAAAATACCAAAGATAGCTCCAATCCAAAAAGAAAGAACAGCTCCACTTAATGCCCGAGAAAGTCCTAAAAGCCAACCTAAGCCAATTGCTAACTTAGCATCTCCTAAGCCCATCCAAGTTCCCTTTGAAATTAACCAGAAAAGAGCAAAAGGTAAAGCTAAAATTATTCCTGATAAAAATTCCCAAATAGAGGGAAAATGAATATTAAAACCAAAACCTGAAAAGAAAAATAAACCAATGAAAGATAAAATTCCTAAAATTAGAGATAAAGAATCTGGAATAATTTTATGGCGCAAATCATAAACAGCGATAACTAATAAAAGAGAAAATACCGTGGCATAAAATGCTAAAGAAATAGAAAAAATTAAAGTATCTAAATAAAATAAATTTTCAAATTTAAGGAAAAGTCCTGCAAAAATTAATCCGGTAATTCCTTCAACAATTGGATACTGCATAGAAATTTTTGTTTTACAACTAGAACATCTGCCTTTAAGCCAAAGAAAACTTACAACTGGCACTAATTCATACCAATAAAGTCTTTTTTGACAAATCATACAACCACTTCTTCCGCCAAAAGAACGATGAGTATTTAATCTAAAAATAACAACATTTAAAAAACTTCCAACAATTAATCCTAAAATTAAAAAAACAAAAGTAATAAATAAAGTCATAAAATTATAGTTTTGCCAAAGGCATAAATAAATTAATAAACTACTTATATTATATCACTTTAAAATAAATTAATAAACAACAAAAAACCACCCTGATCATAGTCGAAGGGTGGTTTTTATTAAGAACGTTTTTAGTAAGGACTTTCCTTACTTACCCTCATTATGGATTAGTAGCAGTACTAGGAGGAGCAGTACTATAAGCACATCCAGTTTCATCACAGTCAGCTTGGTCTTCAGTTGCGCCATTTGTTGCAATAATTGTCATTGAAAATGTTCCATCACCACCTGGTCCACAACTCATAGTTGTAGGAACAGCATTGGCTGCATCAAATGTAGTAACACTAGGAACGTCTCCTGAATTTATATCTGCATCATCACAAGCAGAAACAAAAGCTGGGATTAATGCTGCTGTCTCAGCTTTAAATGCAGCTGTCTTTGCTTTTGTTCTAGCACTGTTTAATGAAGCCAAAACTACTGACGCTAAAATACCAATAATTGCGATAACAACTAACAATTCGATTAATGTAAAACCTTTTTTTAAATTCATAATATATTTTTTCCCAAATTAATGGGACATTATTAATAATATTAAAACTTATAATGTTTCGCTAAAGCGAAAATCGACTTATTTTAATTATTTCTATTATACCATAAAAACAAATGTAAACTGTGGAAATCTTTTTAAGCAATACTCCCAGCCATATTGTAAATTGGTATCAAAATAGAAACTAAAAGAATTCCAACACCAAAGCCCAAGACAATAATCATGAAAGGCTCAATTAAACCGACTAAGGTGTCTACTGCTCCATCAACTTCTCTTTTATAGAAGTCGCCCAATGTTTTCAAAATAGAACCAAGCGAACCAGTTTCTTCTCCAACTTTAACCATTTGAGCCATAATATTGGGAAATTCAGGATGCTTTTCAAGAGTAGCAGAAAAAACAAGACCTGACTTTACACCATCAGCTGATTCTTTTAATATTTTTTTATAAACTCTATTGCCAACAACTTCAGAAGTTATATCAATTGCTCGAACAATTGAAATACCAGAAGAAAGCATGGTATCCATATTATCAGCAATACGAGAAAGATAAAGTTTTTGATATAAATCACCAATAATTGGAATAGATAATTTCATTTTATCTAAATATTCTTTTCCTTTTTGAGTTATTGAAAGTTTCCAAAACCAAATACCTGCTAAAATTAAGAAAATAATTAAAATAAAACCGTAGTTAATAAAGAAATTAGAAATACTCATAATTATTTGAGTAAAAAAAGGAACAGCTTGTTCAGATTCTGTAATGATAGCTGAAAGTTTTGGAATAACAACAGTAAACATTAAAATCATCACCGCAAAAAAAGTAAGAATAACAAACATAGGATAAATTAACGCATTGCGAGTTTTAGAAGTTAAAGCATATTGTCTATCTAAGTAATCAGCTAAATGACTAAAAATTTGATTTAATTTTCCAGTTTCTTCTCCTGTTTTTACCATATTTACATAAAAATCAGAAAAAACTTCTGGATGTTTAGCTAAAGCTCCTGAAATTGAAAAACCAGCCTGAAGATCGTCTCCAATTTGAGTAAGTTTTTTACTTAAAAGTTTATTTTTAACATTAGAAGCTAGAAGGGTGAAAGTTTTAAAAGCAGAAACTTGAGCTTCAAAGAGGGTGGCAATCTGACGAGAAAGAATAACAACTTCTTTAACTGGAACTTTATTAAAAAAAGAAAGTTGAAAAACTGAAGAAGGAGAATCACTTTCTTTAATTGATAAAAGAATTAATCCCCTATTTTGAAGACCTGAAATAGCAAAATCTTTGCTGGGAGCATCAATTTGTCCTTCTTTTTTTATTCCTTTTTCATCAACTGCTTTATATTTAAATAACATAATATTTTACATCATTCTCTCAAGACCTTTAGGATTAAGAGAATATTGATAAGCATTTTCAATGGTAATTTCTCCTTTTTTAACAAGTTCAATTAAAGAATGATTTAAATCAATCATACCTGATTCCATACCAGTTTCAATAACAACATCTATTTCATGAGTTCTTTTTTCTCTAATTAAATTAGCTACTGCATTATTGTTTAATAAAAGTTCATAGGCAGGAATTAAACCTCCTCCAATTCTAGGAATAAGTCTTTGAGAAAAAATACCTAATAAAGATGAAGCCAACTGAACTCGGATTTGATCTTGTTGTGTGCTAGGAAAAGAATCAATTATTCGATCAATAGTTTGAGAAGCATTGTTAGTATGTAGGGTTGAAAAAACCAAATGACCTGTCTCAGCTGCTGTTACCGCTGCTGAAATTGTTTCAGGATTACGCATTTCTCCAATCATAATTACATTAACATCTTCTCTAAAAGCAGATTTTAAAGCAATGTGAAAATCCTTAGTATCAATACCAACTTCTCTTTGATTTATAATTGATTTATTGGGTTCATAAATATGTTCAATTGGATCTTCAATGGTAACAATATGTCGATTTTGTTCTTTATTAATTAAATCAACCATTGAAGAAAGAGTAGTTGATTTTCCTTGACCCACTGGACCAACTACTAAAAAGAAACCTTGTTTTTTTCTAGCCAAGTCAGCAATAATATTAGGTAAATGCAATTCAGAAAGTGGTTTTACTTTAGGAATAAGTCTTAAAGCTAAACTAATTAAACCTTTTTGGAAAAAAGCATTTCCTCTTAGACGAGCTTCACCTTTAAAATCAAAAGAAAAATCAACTTCTTGTTCTTCTAAAAAAGAAGCTAGTTTTTTTTCTCCTAAAAATTCTTTTAAAAAACCCAGCATATCTTCTTTAGTAATAACAGGTTGTTTAACTAAAAAAATAAGTTCGCCAGAAACACGAATAGCTGGAACTCTACCAGCCCCTAGATGTAAATCTGAACCATTTTCTCTTATAACAGTTAAAATAAGCTCCTCAATTTTGTTTTTATAATCCATATTTTTTAATTTTTAGTATTTTCTTCAAAAATTTTAACAACCTGAATGATAACTTCAGCAGGAGTTGAATTTGCTTTAACAATATAACCGGAAGATCCTAATTTCTCTCCTTCTTCCACATCTGATTGTTGTCCTTTATTAGAAAGAATAATTTTAACAGATTTTTCAGCTAATTTTTCATCTTGAATTATTTTTAACATCTCAAAACCATCCATTTCAGGCATAATTATATCGGTTAAAATAATTTCAGGCACAAGTCCCCCTTTTAATTTTTCAATTGCCTGAAGTGCTCCGGGAGATGTATGCACCTCAAAACCATTTTGACTGAATTTCAAAGCATACATGTCTAATAGAAAGTTATCGTCATCAATAATCAATATTTTCCTTTTTTCCCCTTCCATATTTCTATTATACTATAAAATTAATGATAATAAAATAACCTGTGGACAACTTACTCGTTTTCATTGTTGAAATTATAAACTTCTTTAAAAGGAGTAATGCCATTTAAAGCCTTAAGCATGGCATCTTCTCTCATTGAAAGCATTCCTTTTTTACGAGCAACTTTATAAATTTCAGAACTAGTTGGATTTTTTAAAATCGTATCTTGCATTTCTTTATCAACTTTAAACATTTCATAAACAGCAATTCTTCCTCTAGTGCCACTAGGATAGCCAGCCGAAGGAACAGTGTCATACATTTCATTTTTAGAGATAATTTCTTTTTTAAATTCTTCAGGAAGATCTTTAAATTGTTCTTCAATTTGAACTTTAATACTTTCTTCAATGGGAATAAGTTTGCGAGATTCTGGAACTGTCATTTGAATAAGTCTTTGAGCAACTGATAAAATTAAAGTTGGAGCAATTAAATAAGGATCGACTCCCATGTCCACCAAACGAGGAACTGCTCCAATGGCATTATTGGTATGTAAGGTTGAAAGAACCAGATGGCCTGTTAAAGCAGCCTGAATGGCCAATTGAGCTGTTTCTTTGTCTCTTATTTCCCCTACCATAATTACATCAGGGTCTTGTCTTAAAATTGAACGCAGTCCAGAAGCAAAAGTATAACCAATTTCTGGCATCATTTGTGATTGATTTATATCAGGAATATGATATTCAATTGGGTCTTCTAAAGAAATAATATTATATTTTTCTTTATCTAATTCATTCATCATAGAATAAAGAGTAGTTGATTTACCGGAGCCGGTTGGAC
>CAZIWS010000008.1:0-5677 GCA_964543175.1 uncultured Candidatus Saccharibacteria bacterium | reverse complement strand
CCATGGCTTCTTTTATTAAACTTAGATTCTTTTCAGAAAGTCCTAATTGATCAAGAGGCTTAACTCCTTTTTCAGAATCTAAAATACGCATAACAACCTTTTCTCCATAATAAGAAGGTAAAGTTGAAACTCTAAAATCAATTTTTCTGCCATCAATATTGGCACTAAAAGAACCATCTTGAGGTTTTCTTTTTTCATCTAAGCGTAATTTAGCTAAAATTTTAATACGAGCAATAATACCACTATGAATAGTCGGAGGTAAAACAATAGTGGTATGCAAACTTCCATCAACTCGATAACGAACTTTTATATTATCTCCAGTGTGCTCAATGTGAATATCAGAAGCATTTCCTTCAATGGCATTTCTTAAAATAACAGCCACAATTTTAATAACTGGAGCATCTTCTACTATTTTTTGACTTTCTCCTTTTTTTAAATCCTTAATGCCTTTATCTAAAGAAGCCAATTCACTTAAACTTTTCAAATCAGCATCTTCTTCTTTTTCAAATTCATCAACAGCTTGGCCAACTTCTCCAGACATTCCTTTATAATTTTCAATAATTTCTTGATAATTACTTTTTGAAATTAAAAAAACCTTAAAAGGAAGACCTGACTTAGCAGAAATAAATTGCAAAGCATCTAATCCTTCAATATTGTCTGGGTCTAAAATTCCTATTTCTAAAACACCTTCACTTAAGCCAATTGGAACAAAACCATAATGTCGAGCAGAATCTTCAGGAATATATTTAAAAATATCAAAAGATAATTTTTTAATATTTACTTTTTTAATTGGAATTGAAAAAAATTCTCCTTTGTTTTCTAAAAGAGTTTCCTCGGAAATACCCAAAGAAATTAAAGCTTCTTCAAGATTACCCTTAAATTTTTCTTTGGCAATAACCTTAACTTCACCAATTTGGTTTTCATTAATTAAACCTTTTTTTGCTAATTCTTCTAAAAAATTCATTTTAATTAGTTTTAGTTTTTAAATTAACAGGAATAACTTCTGGAATAACTTCATTTAAAACTTCTGGAGTATTTTCTTCTATAATATTTTCTTTATTTATTAAATCTTCCACAATGGGTATTGGATTAACTGGAGATAGATCAACACCCAAAGGAGCAAAAGGATTAGGTCTACCCTCATTTCCATCACTAATTAATTCTATGCTGGAATCTTTTAAAGAAGAAAAAACAGGATCTGAAAAAAGTGAATCATCAATTTTAATATTTTTAATATTTAACAAAACAGCTAAAAAATCCTGACTGATAATTGAAGCCTCATTTTCAGCTTGGTTTTGATTTGTAGAAATTAAATCACCGCCAGAAGTAGAAACTAAAGAAGGCTCTTCTTTTTCTTTTTGAAAAATAAAAACGTAAGCTAAAATCAAAATTAAGGCAATTCCTAGAAATATTAAAATGTTTTTTATTTTAGATGACATATTAATTTTTCAACCAATAGGTTTTAATTTTAAAAGTGTATTTATAAACATTATTTGGTAAAGCAGTACTAAGACCAGCACCACTTTCAGAAGAAAATTGAATTGACACAATATCAACAATTCTTAAATTCTTCTCTAAATCTTTAATAAAATTAGATAAATCAAAGTAATTTCCTTGAGTTGAAAACTCTAAATCCCAAGTTCCATAAATATTATTGTCAGTTCTTAGGGTATTTAAATTTCTAGTATTTTCTGTTTCTTCATCTTTTTTTACATCATACTTAACATCTCTTAACATCATTCCATAAGATAAAGCCATTTTTTCAATTTCTAAAACAATACGGATATTTTCAACACTATCCGGAAGCATTTTTTCTAATTTATTTAAATCTTTTGTTTGAATGGCATTATATTTTTGAACCAAAAAATCTCTTTCATTTTCTAATAATTTAGAATTACCTAAAGCCTCATCATAGGAAGCAACAACTGTCCTTAAGTCGCTAATTTTTTTATAGAAAGGACTGGTAAACATAAAAAATATTACCAAGGCCATTCCTATTAAAATAATTGGGGTAGTAAATCTAAACATAATTAATTTATTAATTGATTAGTATTAATGGGTGAAATATTTTCATTTTTTTGAGCTTCTTCAGAAAAAACTTTTTTGTAATTTACAAAATTTGGATTAACAAAAAATTCTAAATCAAAAATAACATTTCCTTTTTCGTCTAAAGAAAGATTAGAAAAAACTGGCTCAATAAAATTTTTATCTTTAGTTAATAATTCTGATTGTAGAGCTATTGAACGATAGCCAATTGCCTGACCGCTAACTTTAACTTTAATTTTAGAATCCTGCTCATTTCCTAATTCATAATTAAATTTAGTATAACGAATGGTTTTCATGGTAATTTTTTGTAAACTTTCAAAAATAGGAGAAATGGCAACATGTTTAGCTAAAATTAAATTAGCTGCTTCAAGTCTTTTGCCTAAAACTTGAAGTTGATTTATTTTAGCTGGCTCAAAACGTTCTTTAGCTAAAGTTAATTCTTTTTCTTTTGTTTGAATATTATTATTTAAAATATTCTCATAAAAATATAAAATACCCGTAGCTAATACTATGGCTAGAAAAATAAAAATGGAAATCAAAGTCAAAAGACCAATTGGCTTTTTAGTTGAAACACTGCGTTCCTCGGCCATCATTGGTTTTTTGGGTATAAATGATGTTTGAAAATTTTGTTCCATGTTTTCTATTATATATTATCTCATTTATTGTAATTTTCGTAAAGCTAAACCAATAGCATTTGCAAACTCAGGACCAGTTGCTTCTAAAACTTTATCTAAAAAAACAGGAGCAACTACTTTAGAAAAAGGACGACCTATCTCTACTTCCGCTTTAAAACTATTGCTGGCAATTTCTTTAATACCTTTCATTAAAGAACCTCCACCGGTTAAAATAACTTTACTGATAGTTCGGCCGTATTTTTTCTCATAATTTAATAATACACCATTTGTTTCAGAAAAGATATAGTCTAAATGAACTTTTATTATTTCAGGTAAACTTTTTTCAATTGGATTTTCAAAAATTCCATATTCTTTTTTTAATTCTTCAGCTTTAATAAAAGGAATTCCAAGAGATGCTGAAATTGCCTCAGAAATAATTGCCCCTCCCCTATTAACTGTATGAAAATTTTTAACCATACCAAATTCAACAATGGAAAGTTTAGTGCGAGAGGCTCCAAAGTCCATTAATAAAACAGGAGAAAGTTCATGTTCAAAATTTGACCTAATGGAAGAAAAAATCTCCACTTCAAAAAAACCAGCTTGCAGATCTAAACTAGAAACAAGAGAACGGTAATTGGTAATGGCATCATTTTGAATGGCTACCACTAAAACTTCAATTTTTTCTTCTGAAGAATTGCTTAAATTATGAGCTTCTTCAAAAGAAGGTTCTTTTTTAGGTAAAACAAAATAATCTAAAGAAACTTCTGAAATTGGTATGGGAATATATTTTCGGGCTTCTGTTTTAACAATACTTTCAATTTCATTTTCTTTAATTAAGGGCGGTAAACTTAAAACAAAAATTAAACTAGACTGCACCGGAATCGAAAGAGCACAGGATTTAGTACTAACTCCTGATTGAACTAAAACTTCTTTTAAGGCTTCAGTAATTTTTTCAACAGGCAAATTAGTTATTCGGCCCATTTCTAAATCAGCATAGGGCCCCAAAGAAATGGCGCCATAAGTTTCTAAAACAGCTCGTCCAGCTTTTCTTTTTACTTGAACAACCTTAATCATTGAAGAACCAATATCAATACCAATAGCACTTTCACTTGATTCTTTACTAAATAAATCAGAAGCTGAACTTAAAATTTTCTTTAAAGGATTATCCATAATATGTTAAAATATAAATTAATTATAGCATATGACTTTTTTAGAAACTATCTTAAATATCTTTTTTCCTGTGAATTGTCTTTTGTGCAAAAAGGGGTCTGATTATCTTTGTTTAGATTGTAATAAAAAATTTACCTTAGCTCAAAAAGAAAAGTTAAATTGGGTTTTTCCTCTTTATGATTATCAAGATGTTAATGTCAGACAAATAATTCATTTTTTAAAATTTAAAAATAAAAAAAAATTAGCTCAAATTTTAGCCCAAAATTTATATCAAAAAATATTAAAAAGTTTGGAAAATACAACATTTTTAAATGAAAATTCAAAAATACTGTTAATACCAATCCCTGTTTCTCAAAAAAGAAGAAAAGAAAGAGGATATAATCAAACAGAGCTTCTTTGTTTTTATTTAATAAAAAATAATTTTGAAAATTTAAATTTCATTTATTTAAAAAATAATTTAAAGAAAAAAAAAGAAAAAAAACACCAAACTCAAATAAAAAATAGAGCCGAAAGGCTTTTAAATGTTAAAGATACTTTTCAAATAAACAATCCTGAAAAAATAAAAAATAAAAAAATAATTTTAATTGATGATGTAATGACCACCGGATCCACCTTAACTGAAGCTAAAAAAATTCTAAAAGAAGCAGGCGCTCAAGAAATAATTGCTTTTACTTTGGCTCATTAAGACAAAGAAAAGAAATTTTAAAAAGTATTTCTTTTTTAAGACCCCATAGGGCAAACAATAAACCTATTATTTCAAAACTCTCTTCTAGTGAAGAGAAGAAAATATATTGCCCGCTCTTCATTTGACCAAGAGCATAATAATTAGATCCAATCATTTCAAGAAAAATTGCTCCAAAAATAAAAATAAAAGCTCCTAGTAAAATAAACTTTTTATTTTCTAATTTATAAATAAAAGGTAAAAAATAAAAAGAAAATAAAATAAATAAAATTCCATAAGGAATTACCCAAGCAAAAAACAAAAAACCTCCTACTTTCATAATTTCTTGAAAAACAGAAGTTAGCTGTTCGTGTAATTGAGCAAGCTCGTCTAAACCTAAAAAGAAAAAAAGAAAAGTAAGAAAAATCCAATTTTTATTTATATTTTTCTTTTCTTTTTCTAAAAAAAATAAGAAATAAGAAAAAATTGCCAAAAAGAAAAACAGTAAAACAGAAAAATAAGTTGGCAAATTAGCTTCTGCCCCTAGGTCAAAAAATTTAAAGATATATTTTTCTTTTAAGACAGGAAAGTAAAAAGAAAAAATTTGAAAAACAATGTGACTTAAAATTACAAAAATGCCTAAAGAAAAAAGTACCTTAAAAAAATCAGAAAATTTTTTATTTAAAAAATTAATATTCATAAAAAATAATTAATTAAAACTTAATAAAAATATAATAACATATTTATAAAATAAATAATTATTTTAAATTTAAATTACACCAAAACCCCATTTGAATATCAGACTAAATTAAAAAACACGTCTCGTGATAGCTGCCAATTGCGGAGACGGTACATTCAAGATTAAAGTGCAACGCTTTCAAATTCGCCTGAAAAGATCTGGCTTATTTTTAGATTATTATTTTCTAACAATTTCTTCCATTTCTTTATTGAAAGAAAGAAGTGCTTTTTGAACTGCGTGTGTAATCATTCGTTCACTAGCTCCCTGAACATTATAATAACCATCTCTTTTTTCTCCTAATGTATCAAAAACTGTGCCATTTAAGTATACTGGATCATCCCTACGTTCTACTGTTTCATTATTTAATTTTGTTATTTTAAGAAAAGACAAAGAATTTACTTGGTCTCCTCCTTGTAGTAAAGTAACTTTCTTTATTTCTCTATTTTC
>CAZIWS010000007.1:10226-17055 GCA_964543175.1 uncultured Candidatus Saccharibacteria bacterium | reverse complement strand
TTCAATACAATCTAATTTTATCTCTTTTTTTGTTTTGTTTAAAAAAGTAGCCCAAATTTTCCAGTATTTTTCTGGCACGAAAGCTCGAATTTCTCTTTCTTTTTCCATAATGATTCTTAAAGCAGGCGATTGAACCCTACCAGCCGAAAGACCATAACGAACTTTTTTCCAAATTAAGCCAGATAAATCATAACCCACTAATCTATCTAATACTCTTCTGGCTTCTTGGGCTTGAACTAATTTTAAATCTATATCTCTTGGATTTTTTAAAGCTTCTTCAATTGCTTCTTTAGTAATTTCATAAAAAGCCACTCTTTTTATGGGAGCTTTGGTTTTTTTTAATAATTCTTTTAAATGCCAAGAAATAGCCTCTCCTTCGCGATCAGGGTCTGTTGCTAAAATTACACTACTAGCTTTTTGTGCTAAATTTTGCAATTCAAGTACAACTTTTTCTTTTCCTTTTGAAATTTCATAATAAGGAAGAAAGCCATTTTCAATATCAATAGCTTTTTTATTTGATTTAGGTAAATCTCGAATATGGCCAACTGATGCTCGAACACTAAATTTATCACTTAAATCTGCCTTGTCATTAGACAAGTATTTTTCAATCGTCTTTGCTTTAGAAGGTGATTCAACAATTAAAAGCTTCATAACAAATAGCGTATCATTAAAAATACCCAAAAAGCAAATTTTTAATTTAAATTTTGACAAAAAAACAAAAACTTGGTATAATTTATAAAAAAAATTGAACCTTTAAAAATCAAAATCATGAGAAAAAATATTTTTATTAGTAGTGCTTTAATATTATTTATAGCTCTACTGTCATTATTGTTTGGGTGTGTTCCTTTAAATGAAATACATCAAAAAGAAGAACCTAAAAAGGTTGTTTTATCGCTCTTCACTCAGAAAATAATTAAAGAGCACAATTTAACCGAAGAAAAATTGTTTAGAATACAATTTTTTAATGGTCCAACTAATATGCCAATAATACTATCTAGAAAAGAGTTTGTTGTAATAGATAGTATTATTAACGGCAAAGTAAAAAAATTTACCCAAGAAAAAGTTTATTTAGTAAAAATAAAAACTTTTACTAGGGGTAAATTAATTTCAATTTCTAAAAATACAAACTTAATCATTTCTTTTGAAGAAGGTTATAGTTTGGTTTTTGGGCCAGAAACTGATGGCAGTTTTGTTTTATATAGCATCAATGGCACAAATGAGGTTTTCTATGGAAATAAAATTTATCAAATTATTTCTGGGGGTAATAGTCTTTCTAAATTATTTATTAATTTAGAGGACATAAAAGTTACTCAAATAAAAGAGAAGGTAACCCCAGGAATAATTGTTCAGTAAAAAATTTCTGAGATTTTTAGCCCTTGCGCCAGCAAGGGCTTTTATTTTAAACTAATTTCTCCTAAGTTTTCTTTTATTAAGCCTTTTATTTCCATTAAAGAAAGTAAAGAAGTAGCAGAAGATATGGGCATTTTCATTTTTTTAATTAATTCATCTTTTAAAATTGGTTCTCTTAATAAATTTAAAACCATTTGTTCTTCTGGTAAAAAATCATCGAATAATTTAGCTTGTTCTTTTTTTTCTTGATAAAAACCTAAAGACTCTAAAAGGTCTTCAGAAGAAGTAATAGGTATTGCTCCTTGAGAAATTAATTTATTAGTGCCTTTTGAATTAGGTGAAAAAATAGATCCCGGCACTACCAAAACATCTCTATTGTAGTCAGTTGCCAGTCGAGCAGTAATTAGAGTTCCAGATCTTTCTTCTGCTTCAATAATTAAAACGGCTTTACTAATGCCTGCCATTAATCTATTTCTCATGGGAAAAGACCATTGAGTTGCTTTAAAATCTGGAGGAAATTCAGAAATAAAACATCCTTTATTGTTAATTATTTCTTCTATTAATTTTACATTCGTTTTAGGATAAATAACATCTTTAGATAAACCCGAGCCAGGAAAAACTACGGTTCTTAAACCAATTTGCATTGCTTTTTTATGGGCAATGGTGTCTATTCCTAAAGCAAATCCAGAAACTATTACAATTGGGTATCCTTTTAATCCTTCAATTAATTTTTCACAAGTTTCTTTACCATAAGAAGTATGTGATCTGGAACCAACAACACAAAGATAAGTTAAATCTTCTTCTGGAAGTTCTCCAATTATCCATAAATTTTCAGGTGGTTGAGGAATTTCCCAAAGAATTTTAGGAAATTTTTCTTTTAATAGTTTTTGAATTTGCATATAATTTTAATTAAAATTATTTATATACTTTTAATTATATCAATAATAATATATAATACTAGAATCTAGGCTAAAATTTATAACTTAATTTCTAGAACTTAATTTTTATGTTAGATATAAAATTTATAAGAGAAAATAAAGAAATTGTTCAAGCTGGGGCTAAAAAGAAAAAAGTTGAAATTAATTTAGATGAATTAATTAATTTAGACGATTTAAGGTTAAAAGAACTTAAAGAGGTTGAAGAATTAAGAGGGGAAGTTAACAGAGTTTCCAAAGACATTGCTCGAGACCAAGACCCAGCACTAAAAATTCAACTCATTGAAGAAATGAGAATAGTTAAAGAAGATTTAAAAAACAAAGAAGAAAAATTAAAAAAAACAATTGAAGAATGGCAGAAAATAATGCTAGAAGTTCCAAATGTCCCTGATGTTTCTGTCCCAGAAGGAGATAGTGATATTGATAATAAAGAAATAAAAAATTGGGGAGATAAAACAAAATTCGATTTTAAACCTAAGGATCATATTGAATTAATGAATGAATTAAAAATGGTTGATTTTGAAAGAGGAACTAAGGTTCATGGCTTTCGAGGTTATTTTTTAACCAATGATGGAGTAAAACTTTCTTTCGCTATCTGGAACTATGCTTTAGATTTTTTTCAAAATAAAGGATTTAATCCAGTTATTCCACCAGTAATTGTTAGAAAACAAAATTTATATGGCACAGCTCATTTACCTGGCGATGTGGAAGATTTTTATATCACCCAAGATGGAGATGCATTAGCTGGAACAGCTGAAGTCCCATTAATGGCAATGTATTCTGGAGAAGTTTTTTCTAAAAACGATTTTCCTATTAAAAATTTAGGTTTTTCTCCTTGTTTTCGTAGAGAAGCAGGTAGTCATGGAAAAGACGTAAAAGGTCTTATAAGGGTACAGGAATTTTATAAACTAGAACAAGTTGTTTTATGTGAAGCCAATCATGAGGAATCTGTTAAATTTCATGAAGAAATAAATCAAAACATCGAAGAATTTATTCAGTCTTTAAATATTCCTTACAGAATTGTTATAAACTGTGCTGGTGATCTTGGTTTAGGTCAAGTTAAAAAATATGATACTGAGTTATGGGTTCCTAAGGAAGAAAAATATAGAGAAATTGGATCAGCTTCATATTTTCATGATTTTCAAACTAGACGTTTTAATATTCGATATAAAGACGAGAACAATAAAATGCAATATGCTCATTCTTTAAACTCAACAGCTATTCCAACCCCAAGAATTTTAGTTTCATTAACAGAAAACTATCAGCAAGCAGATGGTTCAATTAAAATCCCAGAAGTATTGAGAAAATATATGGGAAATCAAGAATTTATAAGAAAAAATTAATAAATAAGATAAGTATCTTTGGGTATTTTTATTATGAAAAAAAATAATATTATAAATTCTCCTCGTTTAAAAGAAATTAAAAAAAAGAAAAGAAAAATAGTTCATAAAAAAATTATTATAGGATTAGTAATTTTTATTTTGCTAATAACAGGATTAGCTTTTTTTTCTAACTGGAAAGAAGTAGAAATTCAAGAAATAACAGTAGAAGGTAATAAAATCATTGAAAAAGAAGATATTAAATTAATTATTAATGAAGAATTAAAAGGTAAATATTTATTTCTTTTTTCTAAAAAAAATTTCATAATTTATCCTAAAAATAAAATTGAAAAAAAATTAAAAAATAATTTTAAAAGAATAAAAGAAATTCAAATTAATGATAAGGATATAAAAAATCTTATTATTTCAATTAATGAATACGAAGGAGCATATATTTGGTGTGGTGAGAAAATATTAGAAAATTTTATTAATCAAGAATGTTACTTTCTTGATAAATTTGGCTATATCTTTGACGAAGCACCTTATTTTTCAGGAGAAGTTTATTTTAAATTTTATGGAAACATTTCTTCTGAAGAAATTATCGGTTCTTATTTTCTGCCGGAATATTTTAGTAAAATAATCTTTTTAAAAGATTCAATTAATAAAATTAATTTAAAAACTAGTTCTTTTTATTTAGAAGACCAAGAAGAAGGAATTATTTATTTATCATCTCAAAAACAACCCCCATTTTCTCCTAAAATACTTTTTAAAATAAATTCGGATTATTATAAATTAATAGATAATTTGCATTCGATAATTACCACTGAACCTTTAGAAAGTAATTTAAAAAATAAATTCAATGATTTAGAGTATCTTGACTTAAGGTTTGGTAATAAGGTTTTTTATAAATTTAAATAAGGCTTAATGTATAAAAATAAATGAAAAATTTTTGGCAAAAATTAGATAAACCATTTTTCTGTCTTGCTCCTATGTCTGATGTAACTGATTTTTCTTTTCGAAGTATTTTAGCAAAATATGGGAAAAATAGAGAAAATAAAAATAAAATTATATTTTGGACTGAATTTATTTCAGCTGATGGTCTGTGTAATAAATTAGCTAAAAAAAAATTATCTCATATATTAAAATATAAAGAAAATGAAAGACCAATTATTGCTCAAGTTTTTGGAGCTAATCCAGAAAATATGCAAAAAGCCTGTCAATATATTGCTAGTTTAAATTTTGATGGAATTGATATTAATATGGGTTGTCCAGATAAATCAGTTATTAACCAAGGAGCAGGTTCTGCTTTAATTGAAAACCCTATTTTAGCTAAAAAAATTATAAAAGCAGCAAAAGAGGGCATTAAAATAGCTGGAAAAAATATACCCCTTTCAGTTAAAACTCGCATTGGTTTTAACCCGCCTTCGCCAAAAGGCTTCGGACGGGCAAGCAAAGAAGATTATTTATTAGATGAAAAGTGGATAAAAAATTTACTTGAAGAAAATATCTCGGCTTTAACTATCCATCTAAGAACCAAAAAAGAAATGTCTCTGGTTCCAGCTCACTGGGAGTTAATGTCAAAAATTATTGCTTTGCGAGATAAGATTTCTTTAAACACTTTAATTATTGGAAATGGTGATGTTTTAAATTTAAAAGAAGCAGAAGAAAAAGTAAAAAAATATAAATGTGATGGAATAATGATTGGTCGTGGAGTTTTTGGAAATCCATTTATTTTTGCATCTGCTGGGGAAGGGTCTTTACTTAAGGAAGAGAGAATTGAGGCGGAGGGAGAGACCTTAAAAAAGGAAGTACTTGAAGAAAAATTAAATATTTTAGTTGAGCATGTAAAAATTTTTGAAAAAGAATTATTAATACCTAAGCATAAACATTTTGATGTCATGAAAAAACACTTCAAAGCTTATGTTAATGGTTTTGAAGGAGCAAAAGAACTTAGAATTAAATTAATGTCAACAAATAATGCTAAAGAAGTTCAAAAAATTATAAGTGATTTTTTAAAAAATATTTGTTAAAATGAAATTATGGATAATTTAGCCCTATATCGTAAATACAGACCCAAAAACTTTAAAGAAGTTTTAGGTCAAGATCATATTGTTAATGTTTTAGAAAGCTCTATTGAGGGGAAAAAAGTTTCCCATTCTTATCTTTTTGTTGGCTCTAGGGGAACAGGTAAAACCTCAGTTGCCCGTATTTTTGCCCAAGAAATAAAAATATCTAAAAATGATTTATATGAAATTGATGCCGCTTCTAATAGGGGAATAGAAGATATAAAAGAATTAAGAAGTGGTATTTGGGTTCTTCCTTTTGATTCAAAATATAAAGTTTATATTATTGATGAGGTTCACATGCTATCAAAGGATGCCTGGGGAGCTTTGCTTAAGATATTAGAAGAGCCTCCAAGGCATGTTATTTTTATTTTAGCAACAACAGAGTTTCATAAAGTGCCTGAAACTATTATTTCTAGATGCCAAGTTTTTAATTTTAAAAAGCCCTCAGATTTAATTTTAAAAAATCATATTATTGACATAACTCAAAAAGAAAATTTTGAAATAGATAATAGCTCAGCTGAGCTTATTTCTATTTTAGGTGATGGTTCTTTTCGTGACAGCCTAGGTGTTTTGCAAAAAGTTTTAAATTTTAGTAAAAATAAAAAAATAAAAATAGAAGAAATAGAAAAAATAACCGGAGCACCTAAAACAACATTAGTAAATGATATTATTTCTGCTATTGCTCAAAAAGATTTAGAAAAAGGAATTTTAACAATCAAAAAAGCTAGCGGAGATAATTTAGATATGAAGTTATTTTTAAAATTAATTTTACAAAAATTTAGAATGGCCATTATTTTGAAATATGCTTCTAAGATAGAAAAAGAAATGGTGGGTGAGTTGTCTGAAGACGATTTAGTTTTTTTAAGAAAAATAATAAAAGAAGAAAAAGAAAAGAAAGAAAATTTAATTAATTCTTCTGCTTTAGTTAATCTCTTAGAAGCCTATCAAAATATCGAAAAAAGTTTTATTTCTGAATTACCCCTAGAACTAGCTTTAATTAAAATAATTTCAAAAGATAAGTGAAATACATAATATAATTACAGCACTTCGTCATTTCATTCCTCAGTGCCTTCCCTAAGTTTTTATGTCAGTGCCGAAGGCCCTGACGACCGAAGGGAGGAAGGGCTGGGGTACATGGATTCGAACCACGATTAAAGGC
>CAZIWS010000007.1:4305-10216 GCA_964543175.1 uncultured Candidatus Saccharibacteria bacterium | reverse complement strand
ATCATATTTATCAAAAAATAAAAATAGTTTTTTCTTTTTTTTAATTAATATATTGTTTTATAATAAAAGAAAATTTTACTTAAGTAAGCTAAATTGCTACAATTTGAAAATTATGAAAATAGGATATCCTTGCATTAACAATGAAATAAATTGTACCAGCAATCACACATTTCGTTTAAAAAATTACTCTAAAGAAAATCTTTATGAAAAAATAAAGCAAAATCTTGATTGTTTAAAAAAAATACTAGAATATAATGTTAAAAACAATTTATTGTTTTTTAGAATAGGTTCACAATTAATTCCATTTGCTTCACATCCAATTTGTAAAGAAAATTGGCAAAAAGATTTTGCAAAAGAATTTAAAGAAATAGGAAAATATATTAAAGAAAATAATATTAGAATTTCAGTTCACCCAGACCAATTTGTTCTTATTAATTCACCTAAAAAAGAAATAGTTTTTAATAGTATTCAGGAGCTTATTTACCACGCTGATATTTTAGATGCTCTTAAGTTAAACCAAGAAGCTAAAATTCAAATTCATGTTGGGGGTTTATATGGAAATAAAAAAGAAGCAATTAAATCTTTCATAGAAAATTATAAAAAATTACCCCTTAAAGTTAAAAATAGACTGGTAATTGAAAATGATCATCGACTTTTCTCAGCTAAGGATGTTATTTTTATCCATCATAAAATTGGAATACCGGTTTTATTAGATACTTTTCATCATGAATGTTTAAATAATGGCGAATCTATTAATGAAATATTAAAAATAACTTCTAAAACTTGGACAAAAAAAGATGGCATACCAATGATTGATTATAGTAATCAAGCTAAAAATGAAATAAAAGGGAAGCATAGCTTAAGTATTAACGAAAAAGCTTTTAAAAATTTTTTACAAAAAATAAAAAACCTAGACTTAGATATTATGCTTGAAATTAAAGATAAAGAAAAAAGTGCCAAAAAAGCTTTAAAAATTAAAAATAAATTAAGTGCGCTATAATATATTATATGTTAAATAAGAAATTTTTTTTATTTTTATTAATTTTAATATTTTTTTCACCTCTAATAAACTTACAAGCTGAAAATATTTCTGCCTCTGAAAATGTAAAAAAAATTATTCAAAATAAAATTCCTGAAAATATATCATCTAAAATAATTTCCTTAAATTCTAAAGTAGAAAATTTTAGAATAAAAAATTTAGAAAAAATAACAATAAAAAAAGAAAATTTAGAAAATAAAACAAAAGAAGAGATAAAAAATTTAGAAAAATTAAAAATTATTTTCTACAAATTATCTCTTGTAATTTTAGAAAGTCAATTTCTTTTTTATACCATAATTTTTTTGATAATTTTCTTAATAATTAGATTTATTTGGATCCGGTTTTTTTAATTGGAATTTTCTTTTAAAAAAGTGTAATATACAATTATGCTTATTAGAATAATGGCCATTTTAATTTTATTGTTTTCAGTTTTATTTCTACCTTTTTATGTCTCTTTTTTGTTATTTTTAGTAGCAATTTTTTATTTTTCTAAATTCTGGGAAGGAACAATAGTTTTTTTAATTTCTGACTTACTCTACGGAATACCGCAAGTTAATTTTTTTAAGATTTCAATTTTTTCCTTCTTGATTAGTTTATTTTTATTATTTTTAATGGAATTTCTAAAAAAGAAATTTAAATTTTATCCTAATGTTTAAAAAAAAATTTAGAAAAAATAAAATAAGAAATGCTAATTTTTTTGTTGAACCTGATGAAATATTTTTAGATTCAAAAAATATTCAAAATTTTGATTTACAGCAATTTGAAGGAAGAATTGAAAAACCTATATCAAAAAAAAGTATCTTATTTTTAGGCTTATCTTTTTTGTTATTAATTTCAATTTTTTCTTTTTGGGCAGGTTATTTACAAATCAATAAAGGAGAAGGTTATCATCAAAGAAGTTTAAATAATAAATTAGAGAAAAAAATAATTTTTGCTGACAGGGGAATAGTTTATGATCGAAATAAGGTTGAATTAATTTGGAATACAAAATCTGAAAATGAAGAATCTTTTCCAATTAGAGAATATTTTTCACCTGGTTTTTCTCATTTATTAGGTTATGTAAGTTACCCAATGCAAGATAAATCAGGAAACTATTGGCAAAAAGAAGTTATTGGTAAGTATGGAATCGAAAAACAATATTCTGAAGAACTAAAAGGAGTAAATGGAACTAAGGTTGTTGAAGTAGATGTTTACAAGAACATTCATTCAGAAAATATAGTAAATCCACCCCAAAGAGGAGCAGATTTAATTACCAGTATTGATTCACGTATTCAAAAAGAATTATTTAATGAAATAAAAAATATTTCTGAAAAATTTTCTTTTAAAGGTGGCTCAGGAATGATTATGGATGTTAACAATGGAGAAATTATAATATCAACCAGCTATCCTGAATATGATTCTAAAATATTATCACTAGGAAAAGATAAAACAAAAATTCAAAGTTATTTAACAGACAAAAGAAATCTTTTTATTGATAAAAATATTTCCGGTCGTTATACCCCTGGCTCAATTGTAAAACCATTCTTAGCATTAGGAGCCTTAAATGAAAAATTGATTTCACCAACAAAAAAAATATTATCAACGGGTTCTATTTCTATTCCCAATCCATATTTCCCTGGACAAGAAACAATCTTTAAAGACTGGAAAGCTCATGGCTGGGTTGACTTAAGAGAATCAATTGCGGTTTCTTCTGATGTTTATTTTTATGCAATTGGTGGTGGCTTTGAAGATCAAAAAGGTTTAGGTATTTCTAAAATAGAAGAATATGTTAAACTTTTTAAAATAGGAGAAAAAACTAATATAGATTTACCTAATGAAATAAATGGAGTAATGCCTAATCCCGAATGGAAAGCTAAAAATTTTAAAGGAGAAATCTGGAGATTAGGAGATACTTACAATACTGCCATTGGTCAATATGGCTTTCAAACAACTCCAGTACAAATGCTAAAAGCAACTGCTGCCATAGCTAATTACGGAAAATTATTAAATCCTCATATTTTATTAAATACTCAAAAAAAAGAAGAGGCTGTAGAATTAATTAATTTAAATAGAGAAGATTTTAAAATTGTGCATGAAGGAATGAGAGGGACAGTGCTATATGGTACTGCCACTATATTAAATGTACCTTATGTAGAAATTGCAGCCAAAACTGGAACAGCCCAATTAGGTCTTTTAAAAAATAGAGTAAATTCATGGGTAGTTGGTTTTTTCCCTTATCAAAATCCTAAATATGCTTTTGTTTTACTGATGGAATCAGGCCCTGCTAATGGAACAGTTAGCGCTTCTTATGTTATGGGCCAATTAATTAACTGGATGTCAATAAATACTCCTGAGTATTTTAAATAATTTAATTTGCATTTTTTATTACTAAAGAGTTATAATAAATAAATATGAAAATAGCAAGAACACTTTTATTAACAGCAATTTGGGTAGCAATATTACCTTATTTAGGTTTTCCTTATTTTTGGAAAAATCTAATTTTTACTATTACTGGTTTATTTTTAATTTTTTTAAGTTATTTACTTTATCGTGAAGCCAAAAAAGAAGGTAAAATAATTAAAAAAACTTTTGATAATTTTTCAGAAAACAATATAGTTACTGAAGAAAATAAAACGAAAGAAGAAGGAGAGGGGAGAGAAGAAATAAAAATAAATTTTTCAGAATAAAAATGCTTAGATTTTTAAAGCAAAAAAATTTTTACATAACTTTAGGGCTAATTATAGTCTTTTTTTTGGTGGGAATTTTAATTGGTATTAATAAAAAAGTTTCCATAGAAAATATATTAAATATAGAAAACATGGAAACTCCCCAAGAAATTTCAGTTGACTTTGAGCCTTTTTGGAAAACTTGGAATATTTTAAAACAAAAATATCCTAATTCAGATAAAATATCAGATCAGCAAAAAATTTATGGTGCTATTTCGGGACTAGTTGAATCCTATGAAGATCCTTATAGTAGTTTTTATAATCCCCAAGAAAGCAAAGAGTTCGAAGAAGATATTTCAGGTTCTTTTAGTGGTATAGGACTAGAGGTTGGTATGAAAGATAAAATATTAACAGCTATTGCTCCACTTAAAAATTCTCCTGCCTATCATGCTGGAATAAAATCAGGAGATAAATTAATAAAAATTGATGAAACTTTTACCTCAGATTTAAGCATTGAAGAAGCTGTTGATTTAATAAGAGGGAAAGAAAATACTTCTGTTAAATTAACAATTTTAAGAGAAGATGAAAAAAAACCAAAAGAAATAGAAATAATTAGACAAATAATTCAAATACCAGTAATTGAAACAGAATTAAGAGAAGATAATATTTTTATTATTAGAATTTATAGCTTTACAGCAAATTCAGCTAAGTTGTTTAAAGATGCTTTAAAAGAATTTACTCAAAAAAATACAAATAAATTAATTATCGACTTAAGAGGAAATCCGGGTGGTTATTTAGAATCAGCTATTAGTATGGCAAGTTGGTTTTTACCTGCTGGTAAAATAATAGCCATTGAAGATTATGGTACTAATTCAAAATCTAAAAATTATCGCAGTTATGGCTATGATATCTTTTCAGATAAATTAAAGCTAGTTATTTTAATAGATGGTGGTTCGGCTTCAGCTTCTGAAATAATAGCCGGGGCATTACAAGATTACCAAAAAGCAATAATTGTTGGTGAAAAAAGTTTTGGCAAAGGTTCAGTTCAGGAAGTCATAAACATAACTCCAGATACTTTACTTAAAATTACTATTGCAAAATGGCTAACACCTCATGGTAATTCAATTTCCGAAAAAGGATTAACTCCAGATTATTTGGTAGAATATACAAAAGAAGACTTAAAAATAAAAAAAGATCCTCAATTAGAAAAAGCAGTCGAATTGTTGAATAATTAATAATATGTTTTAATATATTTATGAAAGTTATATTTTTAAAAGATGTCCCAAGAATAGCTAAAAAAAATGATGTAAAAGAAATGAATGATGGCTATGCTATTAATTTTTTATTTCCTAGAAAATTAGCCAAAGTGGCAACAGCTCAAGCTTTAAAAGAATTAGAAATAAGTAAAAAAGATATAATTCTAAAAAAAGAAATACAAGAAGATTTATTGTTTAAAAATTTAGAAGAAATAAAAAACAAACAAATAACCATTAAAGCTAAAGCTGATGAAAAGGGTAGTTTGTTTTCTTCTATTTCTAAAAAAGACATGGTTCAGGAAATGGAAAAAGAATACCGAGCTCAAATAAGTGAAAATTTTATTATTTTAGATAAACCAATAAAACAGATTGGTGAATTTGAAATTCCAATCCAAATAAAAAATAAAAAATCTTTCTTTAAATTAGTTATTGAAAGAATATAAAGAGGAAGTTTTTATTTAAATTACATTAACAACCTTTTTAACAACTGTTTTATTATTAAAACCAGTTTTTCTTTTAGTAGAAAATTTTACAGTTCCAGATTTTAAAGCGAAGAGGGTATGATCTTTACCGATAGAAACATTAGTACCGGCCATTATAACAGTTCCTCTTTGGCGAATGATTACAGAGCCAGCTTGGGCTTTTTGGCCATCATAAAGTTTAGTACCTAGGTATTTTGGATTAGAGTCTCTTAAGTTTTTCGCCGTTCCGCCGGCTTTTCTATGTGCCATATAATTAGTTGGTAGTTATTAGTTGATAGTTATTAGAAAACTATAGACTAACATTTTTAAATTATTTATAATATAGACAATTAATAGTATATAAAATTCTAATTGAATTACTATAAGCATTTTTATTTTGTTCATCTAAAATGTCAAAAAATGATTTTTCAATCAAAACAGATTCAATTTCTTTATTAAGTAAATCATTCATCAATTGATTTGAATCAATATATTCTTTATCTTGAATTA